>JBOHDD010000305.1:0-3276 GCA_050699155.1 Nocardioidaceae bacterium | reverse complement strand
ACCTCGAGCAGCGCCTCGCCGACCCCGAGGTGCACAGTGACCAGTCGCTGGCACGTCGGCTGAACCAGCGGTACGCCGAGCTGACGGCTGTCGTGCGCACCTACCGTGACTGGCAGCGGACCACTGACGACCTGGAGGCGGCCCGCGAGCTCGCCTCCGAGGACCCAGCCTTCGGGGAGGAGTCCGAGCGGCTCGCCGAGAGCAGGCACGACCTCGAGGAGAGGCTTCGCCATCTGCTGGTTCCCCGGGACCCGGCCGACGGCAAGGACGCCATCCTCGAGGTGAAGGCCGGCGAGGGCGGTGCGGAGTCCGCGCTGTTCGCCGGGGACCTCCTGCGGATGTACCTGCGGTTCGCCGAGCGCCGTGGCTGGCGGACCGAGGTCCTCGACGCCGCCGAGTCCGACCTCGGCGGCTATCGGAGCGTCACGGTTGCGGTGAAGGCCCGTGGGACACCCGAGCCGGGCGAGGCTCCGCACGCACTGCTGAAGTTCGAGGGCGGGGTGCATCGCGTGCAGCGGGTCCCGGTGACCGAGTCCCAGGGCCGCATCCACACCTCGGCCGCCGGCGTGCTCGTGATGCCCGAGGCCGAGCCGATCGACGTCACTGTCGACGACAACGACCTCAGGGTCGACGTGTTCCGCTCCTCCGGTCCCGGCGGGCAGAGTGTCAACACCACCGACTCGGCGGTGCGCATCACCCACCTGCCGACCGGCATCGTGGTCAGCTGCCAGAACGAGAAGAGCCAGCTCCAGAACCGTGAGCAGGCCATGCGCATCCTGCGCGCGCGGCTGCTGGCCGCTGCGCAGGACACCGCGGCCGAGGAGGCCTCGGCCACCCGGCGGTCACAGGTGCGCACGGTCGACCGGTCCGAGCGGGTACGCACCTACAACTTCCCGGAGAACCGCATCTCGGACCACCGGGTGGGCTTCAAGGCGTACAACCTGGACCAGGTGCTCGACGGCGCCCTCGACGACGTGGTCCAGGCCTGTGTCGACGCCGACCTCGCGGGGCGGCTCACCGAGATCGAGTCCGGCGCCCACGGAAAGGCGGGGCGCTGAGTGCGCATCCGGGAGGCTCTGGCCCGGGCGATGTGGAGGCTCGAGCAGGCGGGTGTCCCCTCACCCCTGCACGATGCCGAGCTGCTGCTCGCCGATGTGCTGCACGTCCCCCGGGGCCGGCTCGGGCTGGCCGACGACCTGACCGAGGACCAGCGAGCCGCCTTCGAGCAGGGTGTCACCCGCCGAGAGCGGCGAGAGCCGTTGCAGCACATCCTGGGGTCCGCTGCCTTCCGCTACGTCGAGGTCGAGGTGGGCCCCGGCGTGTTCGTGCCTCGTCCCGAGACCGAGGTGCTCACCGGCTGGGCCGTCGACCTGCTGACGTACCTGAGGACGCCGGTCGTCGTCGACCTGTGCACCGGTTCCGGTGCGGTCGCGCTCGCGTTGGTCACCGAGGTGCCGGCTGCCACCGTGCACGCCGTCGAGCTGTCCGAGACAGCGTTCGACTACGCCCGTCGCAACCTTGCCGGGACCGCGGTCGACCTTCGCCGCGGAGACGTCGCGACGGCCTTCGAGGACCTCGACGGCACCGTCGACGTGGTGGTGGCGAACCCGCCGTACATCCCTCTCACGGCGTACGACGCCGTCGACGCCGAGGCCCGGGAGTTCGACCCGCCGCTGGCGCTGTGGTCGGGACAGGACGGGCTGGACACGATCCGGGCGGTCGAGGCGACGGCGGCCCGGCTGCTGCGCCCCGGGGGGTGGGTCGGGTGTGAGCACGCCGACGCGCAAGGGGAGAGCGCTCCCGCGGTGTTCGCGGGGGCGGGGCGGTGGACCGACGTGCGCGACCGTCCGGACCTGGCCGGACGCCCCCGGTTCGTCACCGCGCGACGCATCTGAGACCGCTGCCGCGAGTCCGCGTGTGCGCGTGCCGGAGCGGCTGGCACGATGGACCCTCGTGAGCCAGCGCTATTCCTGTGCAGACCCCGACGAGCTGGAGGCCGGGCTGAAGGCGGCGCTGACCGCGATCCGCGAAGGTGCGCTCGTGGTGCTACCCACCGACACCGTCTACGGGCTCGGTTGTGACGCCTTCGACCCCACCGCCGTCGGCCAGCTGCTGTCGGTCAAGGGCCGGGGCCGTGAGATGCCGCCTCCGGTGCTGGTCTCCGCCCGTACGACGCTGGACGCCCTGGCGGTCGGTGTCCCCGACAGCGCACGCGACCTCACCGAGCGGTTCTGGCCCGGTCCGCTGACCGTGGTCTGCAGGCAGCAGCAGTCCCTGCAGTGGGATCTGGGCGACACTCGCGGCACCGTGGCCGTCCGGATGCCCGACCAGCAGGTGGCGCTGTCGCTGCTGGCGCGTACCGGCCCGCTCGCGGTGAGCAGCGCCAACCGGACCGGCATGGCCGCGGCCTTGTCAGCCTCGGAGGCGGAGGAGATGCTTGGGGAGTCGGTCGAGGTCTACCTGGACGACGGCGAGGTCTCCGGTGGCATCCCGTCGAGCATCGTCGACGTGACCGGTGCGGTGCCGCGCCTCCTGCGACCGGGCGCCCTGGCACTGGACGAGCTGCGTGAGGTCGTGCCCGAGCTGCAGGACGCCGTCTGAACCGATGCGCGAATACGTCCTCGTCATCCTCGTCGCCGCCGCGGCGACGTACCTGCTGGGCTCACTCGCGCGGGAGCTGGCCACGCGGGTCGGTGCGGTGGCCCAGGTGCGCGACCGCGACGTGCACGCGATCCCGATTCCGTACTTCGGCGGTGTGGCCATGCTCGGCGGGCTCGGCATCGCTGTCCTGGTCGCGTGGAAGCTGCCGTTCCTGGGTGGGGACGGGACCGACTCGATGTTCAGCGACGTCGCGTGGGTTCTGCTCGGCGGTGCCGTGGTCTGCCTGGTGGGAGTGGTTGACGACGTCTTCGAGCTCGACGCCGTCACCAAGCTGGCCGGCGAGGTGGTGGCCGCGGGCATCGTGGTCGTCGGGAACGTGCAGTTCTACTGGCTTCCCATCCCCGGGGCCTCCGGCACGTCGACCTTCGGGCTCGAAGGCTCTCAGGCGGCGCTGCTGACGCTCGTCGTGATCGTGGCCACGGTCAACGCGGTGAACTTCGTGGACGGCCTCGACGGCCTGGCCGCGGGGGTGATCGGCGTCGGCGCGGTCGCCTTCTTCCTGTTCTGCTACCAGCTCGCGAACCTCAACGGCGTCTCGCTCGCGGTCACCGGCGCCCTGCTCTGCGCGGCGCTGGGCGGGGCGTGCGCGGGCTTCCTGCCGCACAACTTCTACCC
>JBOHDD010000304.1:0-3162 GCA_050699155.1 Nocardioidaceae bacterium | reverse complement strand
ACGCGCACCAGAGCCTGAACATCCCCGGTGCCACGCTGGGGCACCTGGTCCAGGAGCTCTCCGCGACGCTGACCGCCGACGCCCGCCTGCTCGGAGGGGCTGACGGAGGCCTCACCGCCGCCCGGCTCGCCGAGCTCGGGTACGCCGAGCTCGAGGGCCACCAGACGGGGCACCCCTGGATCGTGCCGAACAAGGGCCGCCGCGGCTTCTCCGCCTCCGACGTCGCCCGCTACGCGCCCGAGGCGCGCCGGCCGACCCGGCTGCCGTGGATGGCCGTGCACCGCGACCTGGCCGTCTTCCGCGCCGTGCCGGGTCTGGACGCCGAGGTCCTGTACGCCGGTGAGCTCGACGCTGACACCCTGGACGGCTTCGACGGCACGCTGCGCAGCCGCGGGCTGAGCCCCTCCGACTACCTGTTGCTGCCGGTGCATCCGTGGCAATGGGACGAGGTCGTCGTACCCGTGTTCGCCGCGGAGGTGGCCGCGGAGCGGATCGTCGCGCTGGGTGAGGGGCCGGACCGGTATCTGCCGCAGCAGTCGGTCAGGACCTTCTCCGACATCGACGACCCCCGACGGCACCACGTCAAGCTGCCGCTGTCGATCCTGAACACCCTCGTGTGGCGCGGGCTGCCCACGCAGCGGACCCAGGCCGCACCCGCGGTCACGGCATGGATGCTCGGTCTGCGTGACAAGGACGCGTTCCTGCGCGACGAGACGCGGGTGATCCTGCTCGGCGAGGTCGCCTCGGTCACCGTCCGGCACCCGGTGCTCGAGTCCCTGCCGGGGGTCCCGTACCAGTACCTGGAGCTGCTCGGCGCGATCTGGCGTGAGCCGGTCACCGCCAAGGTCGACCCCGCGGAGCGGCCGCGCACGCTGGCCGCGCTGCTGCAGGTCGACGACCACGGCCGGGCGCTGGTCACCGAGCTCGTCGAGCGCTCCGGCCTCGAGCCCCGCGCGTGGCTGCAGCGGTTGTTCGCCGCGGTGCTCCCGCCGCTGCTGCACTTCCTCTACCAGTACGGCGTGGTCTTCTCCCCGCACGGCGAGAACGTCATCGTTGTCTACGACGAGGATGACGTGCCCGCGCGGCTCGCGGTGAAGGACTTCGTCGACGACGTCAACGTCTCGGGTGCGCCGCTGCCGGAGCTGGAGAGCATGCCCGTGGAGGTCTCCGAGGTCCTGCTCCGAGAGCCGCCGGAGTTCCTCGGGCAGTTCATCGCCAGCGGGCTCCTCGTCGGGCACTTCCGCTACCTCGCCGACATCGCCGAGCAGCACCTGGGCGTCCCGGAGGCCGACTTCTGGGCGCTGGTGCGGCAGGAGGTCGACGTCTACCAGGAGCGGTTTCCCGAGCTGGCCGAGCGGTTCGCCCTGTTCGACCTGCTGGCGCCCGAGCTCGATCGGCTCTGCCTGAACCGCAACCGGCTGTTCGACGGGTACGGCGACCGTCCGGAACGCCCGCACGCGGCTGTCCACGGCCGCGTGCCCAACCCGTTGCACCGGGCCCGAGCCGCGGGCAGTCGCGGTTCGGACCGCAGCTGAGACGGTGACCTTGACCGACGTGATCGCCGGATCTAGCCTCCAAGCACAAGGGAGCAAACCCGAGCCTGCGGCTCGTCTGCATGACCAGCACCGACCTGACAACCAGCAACGACCGTCACTGAAACCCGGCGGTAGAGACATCTGAACACTCCCGCACCACCCTGCGGCGTCCTGTGAACGCGCCGCCGTGGCCGGATGCGTCCCTGGGCACTCGGACGTGCCGCGCGCCGCGAGGCGACCGGTGGACGAAGGGAACCGCGGATGGACCTCTCTGTTGTCGCTGTGGTGGGGATCGGCACGCTTGCCCTGGCTGTGGTCGCCCTTCTGGGGGTGGTGGTGATGCTCTCCCGGCGCGGAGCCGACATCCGTGCCGACATGGAGCGCCGTGAACACCGCCTGGCCGAGCGCGAGCGGCGGATCGACATCGAGGCCCGGCGAGCCGACGAACGAGCCGCCGCACTGGACTCTGCCGAGGACGAGCGGCGTACCACGCTGGAGCGCGTCGCGGGGATGAGCACCGGCGAGGCACGCGCGGAGCTGGTCGCCACGATCGAGAACGACGCCAAGCGGCAGGCCGTGATCTCCGCGCGCGCGATCGAGCGGTCCGCCCTGGAGGACGGCGAGTCCCGGGCCCGGCGCATCCTGGCAACCGTGATCCAGCGGCTCGCGTCGGAGCAGACGACCGAGTCGGTGGTGTCGGTGGTGCACCTGCCGAGTGACGACATGAAGGGTCGCATCATCGGCCGGGAGGGGCGCAACATCCGGGCCTTCGAGCACGTGACCGGGGTCAACCTGATCATCGACGACACTCCGGAGGCCGTGCTGCTCTCGTGCTTCGACCCGGTACGCCGGGAGATCGGGCGGATCACCCTGGAGAGTCTGGTGCTCGACGGCCGTATCCATCCCAGCCGCATCGAGGAGGTGCACGAGCGGTCCAGCGGTGAGGTCGAGCGGCTATGCCAGCGAGCCGGTGAGGACGCACTCGTCGAGGTGGGGATCGGCGACATGCACCCGGAGCTGGTCAGGACGCTGGGTCACCTGCGCTACCGGACGTCGTACGGGCAGAACGTCCTCAAGCACCTGGTCGAGTCGGCGCACGCGGCCGGGCTGATGGCCGACGAGCTCGGGCTCGACCGAGCGCTGTGCATGCGGGCGGCACTGCTGCACGACGTCGGCAAGGCGCTGACCCACGAGGTCGAGGGCTCGCACGCGATTGTGGGCGCGGACCTGGCCCGCCGGCTGGGCGAGAGCGACGACGTGGTGCATGCGATCGAGGCACACCACAACGAGGTCGAGCCCCGCACCGTCGAGGCGATCATCACGCAGGCCGCGGACGCGATGAGCGGAGGACGGCCCGGTGCGCGACGGGAGTCGCTGGAGGCCTACGTCAAGCGGCTCGAGCGGCTGGAGGAGATCGCGCTGGAGAAGGACGGCGTCGAGAAGGTGTTCGCGATGCAGTCCGGGCGCGATGTGCGGGTGATGGTCCTGCCGGACGTCGTCGACGACATCCAGGCACAGGTGCTCGCCCGCGACATCGCCAAGCAGATCGAGGAGGAGCTCACCTATCCCGGCCAGATCCGGGTGACCGTGGTGCGCGAGTCCCGCGCCACCGAGACCGCCCGCTGAC
>JBOHDD010000303.1:0-2922 GCA_050699155.1 Nocardioidaceae bacterium | reverse complement strand
ATCGCCCAGACCGACGAGCTCGCGTTCAGCCTGTTCGGCACCAACGTGCACTACGGCACCCCGCCCAACCCGGCCGCGGCCGATCGGGTGCCCGGGGGTTCGTCGAGCGGACCCGCCAGCGCGGTCGCGATGGGGCTGGCCGACATCGGGCTGGGAACCGACACCGGTGGGTCGATCCGCGTGCCCGCGTCGCACTGCGGCCTGTACGGTATCCGGCCCACGCACGACACCGTCTCCATCGCCGGCGTCGTGCCGCTGGCTCACTCCTTCGACACCGTCGGTTGGCTGACCCGGGACGCGGAGACGCTGCGAGAGGTGGCCCACGTGTTGTCGCCGACCGACGCTGCCCCACAGGTGGCGCGGCTGCTGCTCGCGGAGGACCTCTTCGACCTGGTCGAACCCCGTGTCCAGGGTGTGCTTCGTGAGGCCGTCGACGCGCTTTCGACCCGGCTGGGGCTGCCGGTGGAGAGCACGTCGGCCCTGCACGGGGAGGACATCGACGCGTGGCTGAGTGCCTTCCGCACGATCCAGACCGCGGAGGCCTGGACCGCGCACGGAGCGTGGCTGCAGCGCCATCCGGGCGCGGTCCAGGACGAGATCGCGGAGCGCTTCACGATGGGCAGCGCGGTGACGCCGGGTGAGCTGGAGGCGTCCCGGGAGCTGATGACGCGGGTACGCAACGCCCTTTCCGAACGCGTCCCGCCCGGCAGCTGCCTCGTGCAGCCCGCCGCCGGCGGCCCGGCGCCACCGCGGCACATGCGCGACGAGTACAAGACCCGCTCGCGTGCGGGCACGCTGCGCCTGACCTGTCCTGCCGGCTTGGCTGGGATGCCTGCGGTCGTGCTGCCCGGCGGCCGGCTGCCGGAAGGACCGGTCGGGCTCTGTCTCGTGGGCCACCGGGGCTCGGACGTCTCGCTGGCGGCCCTCGCGGGATGAGCTCCTCGGCCTCCGCGGCCGATGCGCGAGGGCTCAGCGCAGTCCGAGCGCGATCAGGGCCACGTCGTCGCGGCGGGCCTCCGAAGACTCGCGTACGGCGCTGAGCACCGTGTCCACGACACCGGCCGGCTTCGCCGGTGCGGACGCCACGAGCCGTCCGAGACCGGCTTCGCCCAGGCGCCCACCGCGCTCGACCGGGGCATCCGTCGCCCCGTCCGTGTAGAGCAGCATGACCTCTCCGGGCTCGAGCCGTTCGACCGTCGTACGCGCGCCGACCGGCTCCCCGACGCCCAAGAGCAACCCGTCGGAGCCCACCTCGCGGACATCGGCGGCCTGCTCGGGAGACCTCACCACGGCGCGGACCAGCGGCGACGGGTGACCGGCACTGGCCACCCGCAGGTCGAGCGGTGTCTCCCCCGCGACGAAGGTCGCCAGGACCACTGAGGCGGTGCGCTGGTCCAGGGTCCTGTTCTGCAGGGCCACCTGCGTCTTCTCCAGCGCGTCCGCCGGGTCGTCCGTCTCGTGCAGGATGGCGGCGAGCACGTTGCGGATGGTGCCGGTGACAGCCGCGGCCTCGGGACCCTTTCCCTGTACGTCACCGAGCACGACCCACCAGCGGTTGCCCCGCGTCGCCACCACGTCGTAGAAATCGCCGCCCACGGCCGCCCCCGGACCCGCGGGCTCGTACGCGGCCGCCAGCTCGACTCCCGGGATTGTCGGCAGTGCCGGCGGCAGCAGCGCCCGTTGCAGCGCCGTCGTGACGCGTTCACGCTCGGCGCGCAGCCGCGCTCTCTCGACCGCGAACCCCGCGTGCCGACCGAGCTCTACCGCAAGCTCGAGGTCCTCCTCGCTGATCGTTCGCCCATGCGTGCTGACCAGGCTGAGAACGCCCAGGACCGCCCCGCCCGCCCGCACCGGAACCACGGCAGCCGACGACATGTCCAGCCGGCGCATGGCAGCCAGGTGCTCCTGGTCGCGAGCACTGCTGATGACCATCTCGTCGGGGATCTCGGGCAGCAGCACCGGCTCGCGCGTGTCCATCACCTGTCGCCGCAGCGGCTCGTCGGAGCGCCTTGGCCAGCGCCGCTCGACCTCCTCTGCCAGCCGGAGCATCACCGGGTCGCGATGCGCGATGGCCACCCGCTGGTCGCCCTCGCCGTCGACCAGGTCGACCACGCACCAGTCGGCGAGGACCTCGATCGCCAACTCTGCGACACGTTGCAGCGTCGACGGCAGGTCGGGGGGCGTCTCGAGAAGGGACGACACCTGGGCCAGCAGGTCGAGCCTACGATGGGAGATCTCCGCCGCCGACTTCGCGTCGCGCTCGGCCTGTCGCGCCGCCGCGATCGACTCATCGCTGCGCCGCTGCTCGGTCACGTCCGCACAGACACCCACGAGATGCCTGACACCGTCGGGGGACGTGAACGACACGACGTTGCTGCGCACCCACAGGATGCTGCCGTTCCCGCGCAGCATGCGGTACTCGTGCTCGTAACCCGCGAGGCGACCACTCGCGCAGGACTGTGCCTTCTCCATCGCCTCCGCGAGGTCGTCGGGGTGGATCCGGTCGGCGTAGTCGGTCAACGTCCGTGCGCCGTCGGCCGGCGACACCTCGAGCAGCTGTTCGAAGGCGTCGTCCCAGGTGACCTCGCCTGTCGACGTGTCGTACCCGAACGTCCCAATCCGGCCTGCACCCAGTGCGAGCGCATACCGTTGCCGGGGGGAGCACGGATCCATACGGGCATGCTAACCCCCATCCCAGGTGTGGGCCCTCTGGAGCGGGCCTCGGGAGTGACCCCGTGGTGTGCCCCCCTGGCACGCGGCGGTCGCGCTCGAGCACGGGGTGCGAGGATGGCCCCGGCAACCGCATGGCACGAGGAGGGGCTTGCATGGACGACGTCGCCACATCGGTCGACATCCGCGGGGGGATCGTGGTCGGTCACGACGGCTCGCGGCACTCCGACCGCGCGCTGCAGTGGGCCGCCG
>JBOHDD010000302.1:0-3884 GCA_050699155.1 Nocardioidaceae bacterium | reverse complement strand
TCCAGGCTGCTCGGCGTCAAGGTCGGTCGGATGCTGACACTGGGCTGGGCGCTGGCGGCTGTCGTCGGGTCGTTGTCCGGGCTGCTGATCGCCGGCGGCAACCTCGTGCACCCGGCGTACATGGACTCCGTCGTGGTGTTCGGCTTCGTGGCCGCGGTGCTCGGCGGCCTGGACAGCCCGGTGGGCTCGGTGGTCGGTGGGCTGATCCTCGGTGTCGGGCTCAGCTTCGTCAGCGGCTACCTGGGGTCGGAGCTGGTGGCCCTGGCCGCACTGGCGATCCTGATGGTGGTGCTGCTCGTGCGACCGGGCGGGCTCTTCTCCCATGCACAGGCGCGGAGGGTCTGACGATGAGACTTCCCCGGTCACCGCTGCTCATGCATCTACTGGTCGCCTTCGCTGGGCTGGTCGTCGTGTACGCCGTGCTCGAGACGTCGAGCGAGTTCCGCAACTCGCAGTTCGCCACGATGGCGTACTTCGGCATCGCCGCCGGCGGCCTGACCGTGCTGACCGGGCTGAACGGCCAGCTGTCGCTCGGCCACGGCGCACTGATGGCCGTAGGTGCCTACACAACTGCTCTGCTGCTCACCGACCAGCAGCTGCCGTTGCCCGTGATCATGCTGCTCGCGACCCTGGTGACGACGTTGGTGGGTGTCCTGGTCGGCGTACCCGCGGCACGCCTGCACGGCCCCTACATCGCCGGCGCCACGCTCGCTCTCGCGGTCGCCGTGCCGGGCATCGCGCTGTACTTCGGGAACACCCTCGGGGGTGAGCAGGGACTGCCGGTGATCGTGCCAGACGTACCCGGCTGGTTCTCCGACGCCGTCTACTTCCTCAGCGCGCACGAGACCTCGTCCACCAAGTACGTCGCCTACCTCGGCTGGGGTTCGCTGCTCGTCACGTTCGTGCTGCTGGCCAACCTCGCACGCAGCCGGACGGGGCTGGCCTGGCGGGCAGTGCGTGACGACGAGGTGGCCGCAGAGCTGGCCGGGATTCACCTCGGACGGGCGCGAGTGCTCGCGTTCGTGGTCAGCGCGGCCTGCGCCGGGCTGGCGGGCGCGGTGCTGGCGATGGTCGTCCGGATCGCGGCTCCGAGCGGCTTCACGCTGACCCTGTCGTTGTCGTTGCTGACCGCGGTGGTGCTCGGCGGCCTCGGCACGCTGACCGGTGCACTGATCGGCGCCGCGTTGCTGACGTTCCTGCCGCAGGTGTTCACCGGTGTCGGCACGAGCGCCGGGCTCTCCGACGTACAGGCCGCCGAGCTCGCTCCCCTTGTCTACGGGCTGACGCTCGTCCTCGTGATCCTGCTCGCCCCGGCGGGGATCGTCGGCACTCTGCGCGACGCGATGCGAAGAAACAACCAACCAGGAGGCGAAAACCGATGAGAGGACTACCGAGGAGAGTCGCGACGGCGGTGGCCGTGCTGACCGTGGGTGGCCTGGTGGCTGCCTGTGGTGCGGGAGGCCGCCCCGACGACGAGGGTCAGTCCAGGGCCTCCGACGTCGGTGTCACAGCGAAGTCCGTGAAGGTTGGCGCGCACTTTCCGCTGACCGGGGTCGCCGCACCGGGATACAGCGAGATCCCGACGGGGGCACGCGCGTACTTCGACTACGTCAACGCCCACGGCGGCGTCCACGGTCGCAAGATCGAGTACGTCGTCAAGGACGACGCGTACAACCCGACCAACACCAGCCAGGTGACCAACGAGCTGGTCCTCCAGGACAAGATCTTCGCCCTGGTCGGCGGGCTCGGCACTCCCACACACAGCGCGGTCGTGGACTTCCTGAACGGCGAGAATGTGCCTGATCTGTTCGTGTCCTCGGGCTCGCTGCAATGGGGCGACGACCCCAAGGCGAAGCCGTACACCTTCGGCTGGCAGCCCGACTACGAGCTCGAGGGCAAGGTCATCGGCCAGTGGGTGAAGGAGAACATGCCGGACGCGCGCGTCGGTCTGTTCCTGCAGGACGACGACTTCGGCACCGACGCCGAGAAGGGTGTACGCCAGTACATCGACGACCAGGTCGTGGCGGTCGAGAGGTACACCTCCGGCAACACCGACGTCGCACCGCAGATCGCGGCGCTGCAGTCGGCGAACGTAGACATCGTGCTCGGCTTCACCACACCGTCGTACACGGCGCTGAGCCAGCTGGTCGCGCTCAAGCTGAGCTTCAAGCCTCAGTGGTTCTACAGCAACGTAGGGTCGGACCCGACACTCGTGGGCTCGCTGCTGGCCGAGTTCTCCGAGGGGGCGGTCAAGGACGGCGGCAGCCTGCTCGACGGCGTGATGACGACCGAGTACCTCGCGGGTGTGGACGCGCCCGACGACCCCTGGGTCAAGCTGTGGCAGAAGGTCTGGGACGAGCAGGGCAGCGAAGGCGAGCTGACCAACTACCGGATCTACGGGATGTCGCAGGCGTACACGTTCGTGCAGGCGTTGCAGGCGGCGGGACCGAGCCCGACGCGAGACGGCATCGTGGATGCGCTGGAGCAGATCGGTGGAGACCTGCAGGGGCCGGCGCTCGCGCCGTACCGCTACTCCGCCGACAGTCACATGGGCATCTCCGGGCTACAGGTCTCGGAGCTGGAGGGCGGTGCCGCCAAGCCCCTCACCCCCGTGCTCACCAGCGACCTCGGTGACGCACCCATCGAGGAGGACGCCTCCGGCGCCGGTGACACGCCTCCGCCGAACGGCGTCCCCGACGTGCCACCGGTCGAGTAGGGCGTGGAGGTTCTGAGCAGCCGCATCCTGCTGCGGCCCTCGGACCCGGCGCGCAGCCGCGAGTTCTACCGGGACACCCTCGGGCTCGCGGTGTACCGGGAGTTCGGTCCGCCGGACAGTCCGGGGGTGGTGTTCTTCCTGGGCAACGGCTTCCTGGAGGTTGCGGGGCACGCGGACGACATCCGCGCGGATGGCATGGCCATCTGGATGCAGGTGCGCGATGTTGAGTCCGAGCACCAGCGGTTGGCGGACGCGGGAGTCCGGGTGCTTCGCGCACCGCAGCAGGAGCCCTGGGGTCTGGTGGAGATGTGGGTCGCGGATCCGGACGATGTGCGCATCGTCCTGGTGGAGATCCCCGAGGACCATCCCCTGCGGCGCGACCAGCGCTGAGCTGCGGAGCTCGAGCGCGCTCCTACGAGCGTCAAGGTAAAGGTTGCGCCAAACGACCACCGGTTGCCGGTACCCGCCGCTTAGCCTTGCTGAGCCGACGGTTCGGGGGGACGACGGACGAGGCCGGCCCGCCACCCACCTGATGCGTGGCGGGCCGCGCACTCTGGGCACCCGCCTGGCCACGAACCCTAGCCAGCATCGACGGGTCCACCGCGCCACGTCGGCGCGGGCTGTTCGCCTGCGGCGACGGCGAATGCCGCTCGAGCCAGCAGACGGGTGGAGTCCAGTGTGGGGAGCGGGGAGTCGTCGGGCGTCACCAGCAGCGGGATCTCGGTGCACACGAGGGCAACGGCGTCACATTCCCGAGCTGCCAACTGCTCGATGACTCGTAGGTACTCCCGACGCGATCCGTCGGCGAGGACGCCGTTCACCAGCTCTTCGAAGATGATCTCGTTGATCAGCTGACGATCTTCCGCCTCGGGAACCTCGGTGGCGATCCCGCGACGGGAGAGCGCCCTGGCGTACACCGGACCGTCCATCAGGTACCGCGTGCCCAGCACTCCGACGTGCGTATAACCATCGTGGGCTGCTCGCTCGGCGACGACCTCGGCGATGTGCAGACCGGGAAGCGCAAGCTCGTCGCCCTCCCGTTCGAGAGCCATGTGGGCCGTGTTGTCCGGGCAAACGAAGAAGTCGGCTCCCGCGTGCGCCGGATCGCGTCGTGGTCCCCGGCATCCCAGGCGGGCATGCTGCGCGCGAGCGCGATGCAGTCCAGGGT
>JBOHDD010000301.1:0-2367 GCA_050699155.1 Nocardioidaceae bacterium | reverse complement strand
GGTCAGGATGGACTGACCGGCGCGCACCTCGTACACGTCCTCGGCGTGCTCCACCCGCACCGTGCCGCGCAGCACCAGGGTGACCTCGTCGAAGTCGGGTGTCTGCCTCGGCTCGGACCAGTTGGCCGGGGCCAGCATGTGCGCGACCGACAGCGCGTCCGTACCGGAGCTGACGCGACCGACGTGCTCGTCGATGACCTTCCCCCCGGGGACGGGGACACGTGTCGGCGTGTGAAAGACCTCAGGCATGGGCTCATGTTCGCACGCTTCGCGCAGGCAGACACCCGACTTCGACGAGGTCACCCTGGTGCTGCGCGGCACGGTGCGGGTGGAGCACGCCGAGGACGTGTACGAGGTGCGCGCCGGTCAATCCATCCTGACCCGGGCCGGAGAGACGGTGCGCTACTCCACCGGCGACGTCGAGACCGAGTACGTCGCGGTCTGCCTGCCGGCGTTCGCACCCGACCTCGCCCACCGTGAGGAGGAGGGCTGAACCGTGGGTGAGAAGCCCGACGTGTACGTCGCTGCCCCCAAGGTGCTGCTGCACGACCATCTCGACGGTGGTCTGCGGCCACAGACGATCGTCGAGCTCGCCGCAGACTGCGGTCACGAGCTGCCGGCCGAGGATGCCGCGGGGCTGGAAAGCTGGTTCCTGGAGTCCGCGAGCTCGGGGTCGCTGGAACGTTACCTCGAGACCTTCGACCACACTGTCGGGGTGATGCAGACCGCCTCGGCCATCACGAGGGTTGCGCGTGAGTGCGTGGAGGATCTCGCCGCCGACGGCGTGGTCTACGCCGAGATCAGGTATGCACCGGAGCAGCACCTGTCCAACGGGCTGACCCTTGACGAGGTCGTCGGCGCCGTCCAGCGAGGCGTCCAGCAAGGCGAGCAGCTTGCCGTCGAGGCCGGCCGGAGCATCGTCGTACGCCAGCTGGTGACGGCGATGCGCCACCAGGCGCGCTCCATGGAGATCGCCGAGCTCGCGGTGCGTTACCGCGACGAAGGTGTCGCAGGCTTCGACATCGCCGGGGCGGAGGCGGGCTTCCCACCAACCCGGCACCTCGACGCGTTCGAGTATCTCCAGCGCGAGAACGCCCACTTCACCATCCATGCCGGCGAGGCCTTCGGCCTGCCCTCGATCTGGCAGGCGATCCAGTGGTGCGGCGCCGACCGGCTCGGCCACGGAGTGCGCATCATCGACGACATCGTGCTCGGCCATGACCGCGGGGCCTCCGGCGCCAAGCTCGGAGCGCTGGCGTCGTACGTGCGTGACAAGCGCATCCCGCTGGAGATGTGCCCGTCGTCGAACGTGCAGACCGGCGCGGCTGCCTCCATCGTCGAGCATCCCATCGGGCCCCTGACCGAGCTCCGCTTCCGGGTGACCGTCAACACGGACAACCGGCTGATGAGCGGCACCTGCATGAGCCGGGAGATGCGGCTGCTCGCCGAGGCCTTCGGCTACGGGCTGGGTGACCTGCGCTGGTTCACGATCAACGCCATGAAGAGCGCGTTCCTGCCGTTTGACGAGCGGCTGGCGATCATCGACCAGGTGGTCAAGCCCGGGTACGCCGCCCTCGGGACGCGGTGACGCCGTTACCGGATCGGCCTGGCAGGACCATGACAGCTGCAGCGGGCTGATGCGTCGTCGCTGGCAATGATCGGCCAAATCTGCCAAAACGGAGATCCGCCCCTAGACGGGCACGCATGATGGACGACGGCTCCGCTGAGTAGCAGTTCTCTCACCTAGCGGAGTCGCAAGCGGGCCGGAGGGAGGCCCGCTTTCGTCGTCCGTCGAAAGAGCCTTCATCGTGAAACGTCGCCGCGCCCTGGCCCTGCGCAGCCTGCTGGCCGCCCTGACCTCGATCCTGGTCGCCGGGTCCGTCCTGGTCGCCGGCCCGAGTACTGCCGTCGTACCCCGCGCACCACATCGGTACGGTCCGAGCATCGAACGGCTGGCCAGCTACCAGCCTCAGTCGAGGTGCTCTCCCTGGGCAAAGCCCGGGACAACGGCCTTCGCCAACCTGCTGCTGCGCACCTACCGGAGCTCGCGCAGCCTCGGCATCGTCCGTGGCTGTGGCGTGGGCGGCACATCGGAGCACAAGGAGGGGCGCGCGTTCGACTGGGGCGTCTCGATCCACAGTGCCCGGGACCGGCGCGCTGTGCGCTCGGTGATGGAGTGGCTGCTGAAGCGGGACCGGCACGGCAACAGGTACGCGATGGCGCGTCGGCTGGGGATCCAGTACATGATCTGGAACCGGCGGATCTGGGGCGCCTACTCGGCGTCCTCGGGCTGGCGTCGCTACACCGGGTCCAGCCCGCACACCGACCACGTGCACTTCTCGCTGTCGTGGAAGGGCGCGCGCAAGA
>JBOHDD010000300.1:0-2982 GCA_050699155.1 Nocardioidaceae bacterium | reverse complement strand
TCTCCGAGGGCGGCCCATCCTCGGCGGCGGTAGTACGGACCTGCCCCGTCCTCACCGGATGCCGTGACCAGCGTGATCTGCTCACATCCGGCCGCCGTCGCCTCGGCGTCGAAGAGCCGGATGAGATGCGACCCGATCCCGTACGACTGCGCCTCCGGCGCGACGGCCACATGGGTGAGAACGGCAGTGGCGCCCGGAGGGACCGGCTCCGTCGTCTGCCTGTTCGCCCGTCGCCGGCGCAACAGCTTGCGCGCATAGAGGACGAACCTGGTACGGAGGAAGCACACGCCGAGCGACGGACGCGTCACCATGGCCACCATCGCCTGGCACGCCAGGGTCGTTCCGTGCCGCTGCAGGATGTGGTCGCGGTGCGCCACCGGGTCGGTCACCCCGACCAGGTAGCCGGCGGGTTGTCCGTCGAGCTCGGCGATGGCGGCCCGCGCCGCCGACCCGGTGAGAAAGGCGCGGTAGTACTCCCTCAGGAACCTCGGTCCCAGGCGGGCGAAGAACCCATCCGGGAAGTGGTACCGGTGCTGACGCACGACGAAGGCAAGATCCTTGTCACCCATGGCACGAAATCGCACCGGGCGCAGGGGGTCTCTCATCGCGGGAGAGACTATCGGTCACCTCGAGGTTGCTCGACTCCCGGTGAGCCTCTGCTGCCAGGCGTCGAGAGTCGATGGGGAAGGTCGCGGCGTGACCAGGCTGACCACCACGAAGACGACAAGACTGGTGAGCATGCCGTAGATCACCGGGTCGTTGGAGAAGAGTCCCTGGGTGACCATCAGCACGCAGACCACGACGCCACTGACCACGATGGAGACCAGGGCGCCCGCACTCGTCGCGCGACGCCAGAACAGTGCTGCCACGATGGGGACGAAGAGGGCTCCGGTGAGCAGGTTGTAGGCGATCGTCAGTGCACCGACGACATCGTTGACGACAACGGACGTGACGAGGGTGGCGATGCCCATCAGCACCGTGGCGATGCGACTGGCGAGGATCCGGTTGTACTCCCCGCGAGCCAGGAAGCCGCCGTACACGTCGTTGGCGAGGATGGTCGACGAGGCGATCAGGCCGGCGCTTGCGGTGGACATCACCGCCGCCATCGCCGCGGCGAGAACGATGCCACTGACACCGAGGGGGAGTACGTCGGTGGTGATGCGTGCGAACGCGTTGTCGGCCACCTGCAGCTGCGGCAGCAGCACCTTCGCCGCAGCACCGATGAGCGCACCCGCGACGGCATAGAGCAGGCAGTAGACACCCGCGGTGACGCTGCCCCAGCGTGCAACCCGCGTGCTCCGCGCGGTGAACACACGCTGCCAGATGTCCTGCCCGATCATCAGGCCGAAGAAGAACAGCAGGAAGTAGGTGAAGATCGTCTGCCCGCCGATGGCGGTCAGGTCGAAGTACGACGCGGGCAGCTCGTCGGCCATCCCGCCGAACCCCCCGGCTTTTACCACGACCACCGGCAGCAGTGCGAGGAAGATGCCCACGGTCATGATGCAGAACTGTGCAATGTCGGTGAGCGTGATCGACCACATCCCACCCGCGGCCGTGTAGACGACCACGATGCCCCCGGAGACAAGGATGGCCAGCTCGGGTGAGAGGCCGAGTACGACGTCCAGCACGGTGCCGATGGCGATCGTCGACGTCACGGCGATCATCAGGGCATAGGACGCGATGATGACCGCGCTGACCAGTCTGGTGGCCTGCCCGTAACGGTGCTGAAGCATCTCGGACACGGTGAAGAGGCCGAGCCGGGACAGCCGTGTCGACAGCAGCACACCGAGTGCGATGACACCGAGCCCGATCATCACGACGAGCCACATCCCCGAGATGCCGTACTCGTACCCGAGGCCGACCCCACCGATGGTGGAGGCCCCACCGAGAACGACCGCGCTGAGGGCTCCGGTGTACATGAACGGCCCGAGTCGCCGCCCGGCGACCAGGAAGTCCTCGGCCGTACGCGCTCGCCGCAGACCCCAGTAGCCGGCGCCGAGGATCAGCAGGAAGTAGACCACGATCACGATGACGTCGACCAGACGTTCCACCAGACCACTCCTCTGTGCTCGACGTCGCGGTGCTGATCCACGAGAGTCACGCCACATCGAGGTTTTGTCAACCCTTGTTTCATGTTGTGCTCATGTAGTTTCATTGCCCGAGTCCCGGCCCACGAGGAGGTGCCCGTGCCGCACCCGCTCGGCGCTCGGCTACGCGAGGCGAGGCGCGCGCAGCGCAAGACCCTGGCGCAGGTCGCGCAGGAGAGCCGGCTGACGAAGGGCTTCCTGTCGAAGCTGGAGAACGACCAGGCCAGCGCCTCGGTCGCCAGCCTGGTCCGGCTGTGCGAAGCACTGGCGGTTCCCGTCGGCGCGCTGTTCGAGCCCGCGGCCGGACAGGTCGTACGCCACGACTCCTACCCTCCGATCGCCTTCGGCGGCACCGGCATGCGGGAGTACCTGCTGACACCCGGGTCCGAGCGGCGGGTGCAGGCCATCCTCAGCGAGATCGAACCGGGCGGTGGCAGTGGCGAGACCCGGTACACGCTGCCGACCGATGTGGAGTTCGTCTACATCCTGGCGGGACGGCTCGACGTCGACCTCGCCGGAGAGCACCTGCGGCTGGAGGCGGGCGACTGCCTCACCTTCCCGGCCGTGACCGCCCATGCGTTCCGCGCGGTCGGCCCCGACACCGCGCGGGTGCTGTGGGTGGTGACGCCGGCCCTGCCCGACGAGGGCTGGCAACGCCCGAGCGCGCCAGCCGACGACACCACGATGGAGCTGCGATGACGCACACACCCGATGCCCGACAGCACGCCGACCCGTCGCCGGTCGGTCCGGTGGACTCCTCCCGCGTCCCCCGGTTCGCCGGCTTCGCGACCTTCGCCCGGCTGCCGCGTCTCGACGAGGTGCCCCGAACGGATGTCGCGGTGGTCGGCGTGCCCTTCGACTCCGGTGTCACCTTCCGTCCCGGCGCCCGCTTCGG
>JBOHDD010000299.1:0-5313 GCA_050699155.1 Nocardioidaceae bacterium | reverse complement strand
CCGGACGAGGTGCGGATGATCCTGGTCGACCCCAAGCGGGTGGAGCTGACCATCTACGACGGCATCCCGCACCTGATCACGCCGATCATCACCAGCCCGAAGAAGGCGGCCGAGGCGCTGGCGTGGGTCGTGCGCGAGATGGACCTGAGGTACGACGACCTCGCCGCGTTCGGGTTCCGTCATGTCGACGACTTCAACAAGGCCGTGCGCTCCGGCAAGGTGCAGGTCCCCCCGGGCAGCGAGCGAGTGCTGGCGCCGTACCCCTATCTTCTGGTGGTGGTCGACGAGCTTGCGGACCTGATGATGGTGGCCCCGCGCGACGTCGAGGACGCGGTGGTGCGGATCACCCAGCTGGCCCGCGCTGCCGGTATCCACCTGGTGCTGGCCACCCAGCGACCCAGCGTCGACGTGGTCACCGGTCTGATCAAGGCCAACGTGCCGGGCAGGCTGGCGTTCGCGACCTCCTCGCTCGCCGACAGCCGCGTGATCCTGGACCAGCCGGGAGCCGAGAAGCTGGTCGGGCAGGGTGACGGGCTGTTCCTGCCGATGGGTGCCAGCAAGACCATGCGGATCCAGGGTGCGTGGGTCACCGAGGCGGAGATCCGGCAGGTCGTCGAGGCGTGCCGGCACCAGCTCAAGCCGACGTACCGTGACGACGTCACCGTGCCCCAGCAGGCCAAACGCGAGCTCGACGACGACATCGGCGACGACCTCGAGCTGGTGTGCCAGGCGGTCGAGCTGGTGGTCTCGACCCAGTTCGGTTCGACGTCGATGCTGCAGCGCAAGCTGCGGGTCGGCTTCGCCAAGGCTGGCCGGCTGATGGACATCCTGGAGAGTCGCGGCGTGGTAGGTCCGAGCGAGGGCTCGAAGGCCCGTGACGTCCTCATCAAGCCCGACGACCTCGACGAGGCACTGGCAACCCTGCGGGGGGAATCGTGAGCGAGCCCATGACGCGTTACCTGGACAAGATCGACCCACCCAACCCGGTGATCCCGGCCCCCGACGGCGACCGGGAGCGCGAACCCGTGGTCGTACGCCGGCACGCATCCCTGTCGGCGGTTCTCGGTCTCGGCGCGGGGATGCTCGGCGCGCTCTACCTCTGGCGTGCGCTCGACCAGGGAGGTGCCGTTGCATGGTGTGTCGGGCTGGCCCTGGCCGCGCTGGCGATCTTCCACCTGGTGCAGTGGGGCGACGCCCGGACGCCACTCCTGGTGGCCGACACCACCGGTGTGCGGCTGCGGCTCGGCAACGCCTGGCACGGCCTGGTCTGGGACGACGTGTCGCGGGTGACCGTGCGCCATCGGCGAGGTCTGCTGCGGGAGGGCCGCGTCGTCGTGCATCCTCTCGACGACGGCGCGCTGACCGGTATCGGCGGTCGCAGCGGTCGCCGGCTGGCCGCCAACACCAGGCTGTACGGCGCACCGTTCGCGATTCCGCTGGGCATGACCACCGTGGCCTCCACCGACGACCTGGCCGGCGCCCTGGAGGCCCTCTCGACCGCGCAGACGCCGGTCGAGGTGTCCGTACCCCAGGAGCAGGCGGGCGCAGCGGCGAGTGCTGAGGGTGGCGTAGTGCCGGACGCCGACGTCGAGCCGACGCCGGAGCCTGGCCCGATGCCCGAACCTGGCCCGATGCCCGAACCTGGCCCGACGCCGGAGCCTGGTCCGACGCCGGAGCCTGGTCCGATGCCGGAGCCCGGCCCGATGCCGGAGCCCGGTCCGATGCCGGAGCCCGAGCCGATGCCCGGGGCCGACCCGGCGGCGGCACCCGAGGTCGCGACCGCTGAGTCCAGGACACCGAAGCCCGTACGACGGGTGCGCCGCGCCTTGCGCTCGGACGTCAAGCGTCCGCCGACCGTGACGGCACCGGTGCTGGGTCAGCTTGCGCTCAAGGATCCGGTACACCACGAGCGCGACGCCGCGTCCCACCACGACCAGAGCCGGTCAGCCGGCGAGCAGCGGCAGCATCGGCGTACCAGACGCCGCAGCGGCCCGCACGGCAACATGAGCCTGGTGCTCGCGGAAACCGAGACCGCCGAGCCGCAGGCACCCGGCACGGACGACCAACCACCCGCCGAGCCGGAGCCGCCGGCGGACTCGACGGTCGAGACCGCCCCCGTCGTGATCGGCTCGGTCGTGACGGCCGCGCGTGAGCTGCTGCGTCTGAGCATCGACGACCTGGCGGCGCGCACGCGCATCCGGCCGCACGTGCTGGAGGCGATCGAGGTCGACGACTTCGGTCCCTGTGCCGGGGACTTCTACGCACGTGGTCACCTGCGAGCGCTCAGCCGGGTGCTGGGTATCGACGCCGAGCCACTGCTCGAGCAGTACGAGGACCTGTACGCCACCGCACCTGTCAACCCACGGAAGGTGTTCGAGGCCGAGCTCGCGAGCGGTGACTCGGGCGCGATCCGGGGCGTCGGCAACAGCGGGCCCCGGTGGGGCGGCCTGATCGCCGCGGTGCTGATGCTGGTCCTCGTGTGGGCCGCCGCCGGGCTGTTCCTCGGAGGCGACGAGGGCACGGCCTCGGACGGCTACGCTGCCGGCCAGGGTGCGCCGGCGGAACATGACGAGGCGCGGGCGGGCGGCGCCGGCGAGGCGGCCGGGGACCGGCGGGCGGTGGTTCGGCTGCGGGCCGTCGACGGACGCAGCCAGGTCGTGGTCCGCACGGCGTCCGGCAAGCGGCTGTTCCGTGGGACTCTGCGCGACGGCGAGTCCGAGCGGGTGCACTCGGAGCGCGCGCTCAGGGTCCGGGTCGCGAACGCAGGTGTGGTCCGGGCACGGGCCAACGGCGAGCCCCGCGGCCTGGTCGGCGATCGCGGTGAGCAGGGGCGGCTCCGGGTCGCCGCCAGGTCCGCCCCCTGACGCCCCCGACGCCGGCGGCGTGACCGCAGTTGGGGCGTAGCCGTGCCGGTGAGCCATACTGTTCGGCTAGTGCCATGACTGACTCCACGACCGAGCCGCCCGAGTCCCAGTCCGCGCCGGCATCCGTCGCGCTGGTGACCCTCGGCTGCGCGCGCAACGAGGTCGACTCCGAGGAGCTGGCCGCCCGGTTCGAGCGCGACGGCCTCCGCCTGGTCGACGACGCCGCGCACGCCGACGCCGTCTTCGTGAACACCTGAGGCTTCTTCGAGGCGGCCAAGAAGGACTCCGTCGACACGCTGCTCGACGCCGCCGACCTGAAGACCGACGGGCGAGCCCGGGCCGTGGTCGCGGTCGGTTGCCTGGCCGAGCGCTACGGCAACGCGCTGGCCGAGTCCCTGCCGGAGGCCGACGCCGTTCTCGGCTTCGACGACTACCCCGACATCTCCGCCCGGATCCGCACCGTGCTCGACGGTGAGCCGATCACCCCGCACGTCCCGCGCGACCGCCGCAGCCTGCTGCCGCTGACCCCGGTGGCGCGTTCCGCGGACGCCGTGGTGATCCCCGGTCACGCCTCCTCGGCACCGGATCTTCCTGTCGGCCTCGCGCCGGCCAGTGGCCCCCGTGCGCTCCGCCGCCGGCTGACCGGCGGCCCCGTCGCGCCGCTCAAGCTGGCCTCCGGTTGTGATCGCCGATGCAGTTTCTGCGCCATCCCCGCCTTCCGGGGCTCCTTCGTCTCGCGGCGTCCTACCGACCTGCTCGCCGAGGCGCACTGGCTGGCCCAGCAGGGTGTCCGCGAGCTGTTCCTGGTCAGCGAGAACTCCACGTCGTACGGCAAGGATCTCGGCGACCTGCGCCTGCTGGAGACGCTGCTGCCCGACCTGGCGACGGTCCCGGGCGTCGATCGGGTGCGGGTGTCCTACCTGCAGCCGGCCGAGACCAGGCCCTCGCTGGTGGAGGCACTCGCGGGTACGCCGGGAGTGGCGCCGTACTTCGACCTGTCGTTCCAGCACGCCAGTGGCCGGGTGCTGCGACGGATGCGACGGTTCGGTGACGCCGAACGCTTCCTCGCCCTGCTGGACCAGATCCGCTCACTGACGCCCGAGGCCGGTGTCCGCAGCAACGTCATCGTCGGGTTCCCGGGCGAGACCGAGGACGACCTGGCAACACTGTGCGACTTCCTCGCGGCGGCACGACTGGACGCGGTCGGCGTCTTCGCCTACTCCGCCGAGGACGGCACGGAGGCTGCGGGGTTCGCTGACGGCCTCGACGCCGACGAGATCCGGTCACGGGCCGACCACGTCACCCGGCTCGCAGAGGAGCTCACCGCCCAGCGGGCCGAGGAACGCCTCGGCGAGACGGTCGAGGTCCTGGTCGAGGAGGTCGCGGACGCGTGGGCCGAGGGCCGTTCCGCCCACCAGGGTCCCGACGTCGACGGGTCGACGACGCTGACGGGGGTTCCTCCGGGGACACGGGTCGGCGACATGGTGCGGGCGCATGTGCTCGACAGCACCGGCGTCGACCTGACCGCGGAGCCGCAGGAGGTCGTAGCGTGAGCGGTGTGACACCACGCCAAGAGCAGGACGCGCCGGCGAGCAACTGGAACCTGCCCAACGGGCTGACCCTGCTCCGCATCCTCCTGGTGCCGCTGTTCGCCTGGCTGCTGCTCAGCAAGGGTGGCGACGACACCGCCTGGCGGATCGCGGCCTTCGCGTGCTTCCTGGGCGCGATCACCACCGACCGTCTCGACGGTGAGATCGCGCGACGGCGTGGGCTGGTCACCGACTTCGGCAAGATCGCCGACCCGATCGCCGACAAGGCGCTGACCGGGATGGCCTTCGTGGGGCTGTCGATCCTGGGCGAGCTGCCCTGGTGGGTGACTCTGGTGGTGCTCGGCCGCGAGCTCGGCGTCACGGCGATCCGGTTCGTGGTCATCCGGTACGGCGTGATCGCGGCGAGACGGGGCGGCAAGCTCAAGACCGTGCTGCAGGCGATCGCGCTCTGCGGCTACATCCTGCCCTTCACCTCGTACGGTCACTGGGCGGCGGAGGCGATGCACTACGCCGCCGTGGGCGTGATGGGCCTGGCGGTGATCGTGACGGTGGTCACCGGCGTGGAGTACGCCGTGCAGGCCCTCCGGCTGTGGCGCGGCGGGCACGGCACGGCCGAGCATGACGGTTGAGGATCCGGATGGTCGGGCCACGTCCGTGCTCGCCGAGCTGGCGGCCCGCGGTCAGACACTGAGTGTCGCCGAGTCGCTGACCGGCGGGATGCTGGCGAGCGTGCTCACCGACGTACCCGGGGCCTCGGCGGTGTTCCGCGGGGCGGTGGTGGCCTACGCCACCGACCTCAAGGTCGAGCTGCTCGGGGTGTCCGCGGACACCGTGGCCGAGGCCGGGGTCGTGTCGCCGGAGGTGGCGGTGGCGATGGCCGAAGGGGTGCGCGAGCGCCT
>JBOHDD010000298.1:0-3827 GCA_050699155.1 Nocardioidaceae bacterium | reverse complement strand
GTGCGTCATCGGCTTCAGGTAGGGGCCGAGCACCTGACCGCCCTCGGAGCAGATGTCACACATCATCTTCAGCTCCTCGTCCACGACCATGAAGAGCTCGAAGATCTCCTTCTCGTCGGCGAGGAAGTCCAGCAGCCGCCGCTTGCGCAGCTCCGGGTCACCGAGACCACGGAGCCGGAAGGTGCCGCTGATGGGGTTCATCCGCACGTCGCCGCCGTGCACGCTGACGTGCCGCTCCAGGCTGGCACCGATCAGCCAGCGGTCGCCGGTGTAGACGCAGAACGTCCAGTAGGCTCCGCGCTCGCGCTCGACCAGGTTGCGGAAGACGCTCAGGGCCTTGCGGTGACCCCAGTCGTCCAGCCGGACGCGGTAGTTGCGGCCGATGACGAGGTTGGCACCCTCACCGTTGCCGATCTCGTCACGGATGATCGACTCGACGACACCGGCGTACTCGTCGTCGCTGGTCTCGAACCCGCCGTGACCGACCGTGGTGATCTCCTCGGCGGGGAGCTCGGCCATCAGCTGGTCGAGAGGAACGGCCCGCTCGTGCTCGATGGTGATCGACGACAACGGGGTGCCGTCGTCGTGTACGTCGTACCCCCGCTCGCGGATCTGCCGGAACGGGACACAGAGCAGCCGGTCGAAGCGCCGGCCGGCTGCCGGCGGGCCCTGCTCGAGCGGGACGTCCGCAAGACGCTCGAGGTCCTCCCGGGCGCCGCCGAGCAGGAGTACGTCGGTCGAACCCCGCAACCGGATGAGGGCATAGGCGGGGAAGGCGAGGACGTCATCGAGGGCGGCCATGATGGCAAGCACCCTAGTCCGTCTGCCCTCGGCGAAAACGACTTGCCCGCTGAGGTCCCCTGGACGACGCTCTGTGCATGAGACTGCTCATCCTCGGGGGAACCCTGTTCGTGTCGCACGCCACCGCCGCCGAGGCGGTCGCACGCGGCCACCAGGTCACCTGCGCGGCCCGCGGGGAGAGCGGCCGGGTGCCGGAGGGCAGCACGTTCGTCCGGCTGGACCGCACGTCGCCGGACTGGTCGGAGCTGGCGGACGGTGACTGGGATGCCGTCATCGACGTCGCGCGGTACCCGTCGTGGGTACGTGACGCCGTCGACGCGCTCGCCGACCACGTCTCGGCTTGGGTGTTCGTGTCGACGGTCAGCGTGTACGCCGACCACGCCACGCCCGGGCAGCGCGCCGACCGGGCGGCGATGCTGGCGGCGGCCGCGGACGACGCCGACGAGAGCGACCCGTCGCAGTACGGTGAGCTCAAGGTGTCCTGCGAACAGGTCGTGCTGGAGCGGTTCGGAGAATCCGCACTGGTCGCGCGGCCCGGGTTGATCGTGGGCCCCGGCGACCCCTCCGGCCGGTTCGCGTACTGGCCGGACCGGCTGGCGCGGGGGGACGACGTGCTGGCACCCGGGTCACCGGGCGACGCGGTCCAGATGATCGACGTGCGCGATGTCGCGACCTGGCTGGTCGACGCCGTCGAGCGGCGCACCACCGGTACCTACGACCTCGTCGGACCGCCCATGGGCCGCGCCGACATGCTGGCCGCGGTGGCCCGGGGAGTCGGTACCGACCCGAGGCTCACGTGGGTGGACCAGGAGTTCCTCCTCGAGCACGACGTGCAGATGTGGATGGGTGACCGGTCGCTGCCGCTGTGGGTCCCGGTGCCTGAGCACGCCGGGCTCATGAGCCGCGACGCGTCGCCCGTGCTGGCGACCGGACTGGTCGTACGGCCACTGGAGGAGACAGCCCGCGACACCCTCGCCTGGCTGGCCCGCGACCCGGACGCGAAGGTCACCGGGCTCACACCCACCGAACAGCAGGAGCTGTTGGACACCTGGCGTCGGGTTGACCTCAAGTTGAGTTGAAGTTCTAGTGTCGTCGCGTCGCCACCGGCAGCGGACCGACGAAGGGGAGGTGCGCGATGGACATGGAAGTCACTGCGTGGATGTCGCTGTACAACACGATGAACGCGCAGGACGACCGGCGGCCGTTCTCGAAGGCGACGTTGCGACGGATCGGTGCGTTCGCGCGCCCGCACCGACGGCTGCTCGGACTGTTCCTGCTGCTCAGCACCGTGACGGCGGCGCTGGCGGTGGCCACCCCGGTGCTCGCCGGACGCGTGGTCGACGGGATCGTCGAGGGCGCATCCCTCGACCTGGTGGTCGGGCTCGCGGTGCTCATCGCGGCCATCGCGGTCGCCGAGGCCGCACTCGGGCTGGTGACACGGTGGCTGTCGGCCAGCATCGGCGAGGCGCTGATCCTGAACCTGCGCACTGCCGTCTTCGACCACGTGCAGCGGATGCCGATCGCCTTCTTCACCCGCACGCGTACCGGCGCACTGGTCAGCCGCCTGAATAACGACGTCATCGGCGCGCAGCGTGCATTCAGCGACACCCTCTCCGGCGTGGCCAGCAACCTCGTGACGCTGGTGCTCACGCTCGTCGTGATGCTCGGGATCTCCTGGCAGATCACCCTGATCGCCCTGCTGCTGCTGCCGGTCTTCGTCGTACCCGCCCGCTGGATGGGCACCCGGCTGGCCCGGCTGGAGCGCGAGGCGGCGAACCACAACGCGGTGATGAGCACGCAGATGACGGAGCGGTTCTCCGCCCCGGGCGCGACCCTGGTGAAGCTGTTCGGCCGGCCCGAAATCGAGTCGGCGGAGTTCGCCGTGCGGGCGACCCGCGTCCGCGACATCGGGGTCCGGACCGCGATGGTGCAGTGGGTGTTCGTCACGGCGCTCACGCTGGTTTCGGCGCTCGCGCTGGCGGTCGTGTACGGCGTCGGCGGGTTCTACGCGCTCCGCGGACAGCTCGAACCCGGTGCGGTCGTCGCACTGGCACTCCTGCTCACCAGGCTCTACGCGCCGCTGACCGCCCTGGCCAGCGCGCGTGTGGAGGTGATGAGCGCGCTGGTGAGCTTCGAGCGGGTCTTCGAGGTGCTGGACCTCGTGCCGCTGGTCGCCGAGAGGCCGGGGGCCGGTCGCGTTCCGGACGGGCCCGTATCGGTGGAGCTCGACCGGGTGTCGTTCGGCTACCCGTCGGCGGACAAGGTCTCGCTCGCCTCGCTGGAGGAGGTCGCCATCCTGGACACCCGTGGTGGGGTCGAGGTGCTGCACGAGGTGTCCTTCCGGGCCGAGCCGGGGCAAATGGTCGCCCTGGTGGGTTCGTCGGGTGCGGGGAAGTCGACGATCGCGCAGCTGGTGCCGCGGCTGTACGACGTGGAGTCCGGCGCCGTACGGCTGTCCGGGGCGGATGTCCGGGACCTGTCCGCGGAGTCGATCCGCGAGACGCTGGGGATGGTGACCCAGGACGGCCACCTGTTCCATGACTCGGTCCGCGCGAACCTGCTGCTGGCACGACCGGGTGCCGACGAGGGTGAGCTGTGGGAGGTGCTCCGGCGTGCCCGGCTTGCCGACCTCGTGGCGGCACTCCCCGACGGGCTGGACACGGTGGTCGGGGAGCGCGGGTACCGTCTCTCCGGTGGTGAACGACAGCGGCTCACCATCGCGCGGCTGCTGCTCGCGCACCCACGCGTGGTCATCCTGGACGAGGCGACGGCGCACCTGGACTCGACTTCGGAGGCCGCGGTGCAGGCAGCCCTGGCCGAGGCACTCGAGGGTCGCACCGCGGTCGTGATCGCACACCGCCTGTCCACCGTGCGTGCCGCCGACCTGATCCTCGTCATCGAGGAGGGCAGGGTCGCCGAGCGCGGCACGCACACCGAGCTGCTCGCGGCCGGTGGTCGGTACGAGGAGCTCTACCGCACCCAGTTCGACCAGCCGTCGGCTCCCGAGCCGGTGGCCTGACCGCGCC
>JBOHDD010000297.1:0-3510 GCA_050699155.1 Nocardioidaceae bacterium | reverse complement strand
TCGCGGTGATGCTGAAGAACCAGCGGGACATGACCCGCGACCGCAACCGATGGCGGACGCGTGCGCGTCGGGTGGAGACGCGGTCCACGTCGGCGCCGCGGGGATCCGGCGGCCCGCTGCGCAGGGTGGCCCGGCGGCTGCCGCCGGGCCTGCGCCGCAGGCTGGTGTCGGTGCGTGACCGCTGGACGCTGTGAGTTCGCTCATGGCGGTGCAGGCCTGCGACAGTGATACTGCACCCTGGTTACCGAGCCGTGCCGGCTTGCGTCGTACCGCCTGACTGGGAAGGACCTCAACATGGGTCGCCTGTGCGAGACCGACGGTCTCACCGACGTCCAGACCGAAATCCTCACGACCGTCCGCGCGTTCGTGGACAAGGAGATCCTCCCGGTCGCGTCAGAGCTCGAGCACAAGGACGAGTACCCCACCGAGATCGTCGAGGGCATGAAGCAGCTCGGCCTGTTCGGGCTGACCATCCCCGAGGAGTACGGCGGTCTCGGCGAGAGCCTGCTCACCTATGCCCTGGTGGTCGAGGAGATCGCCCGCGGCTGGATGAGTGTGAGCGGCATCGTGAACACGCACTTCATCGTGGCCTACATGCTGATGCGGCACGGGACGGAGGAGCAGAAGCAGCACTACCTGCCCAGGATGGCGACCGGCGAGATCACCGGCGCGTTCTCGATGTCCGAGCCGGGCTGCGGCTCCGACGTGTCCGCGATCCGCACCAAGGCCGTGCCCAAGGGCGACGGCTACGTGGTCGACGGTCAGAAGATGTGGATCACCAACGGCGGCACGTCCAGCCTGGTCGCGGTCCTGGTCAAGACCGACACCGGCGAGGAGTCGGTCTACAAGAACCTGACCACGTTCCTCATCGAGAAGGAGCCGGGTTTCGGCGAGACCCGTCCGGGGCTGACGATCCCCGGCAAGCTCGACAAGATGGGCTACAAGGGTGTCGACTCGACCGAGATGGTCTTTGAGGGGTTCGAGATCGACGGTGCGCAGATCCTGGGTGGCGAAGAGGGCAAGGGCTTCTACCACATGATGGACGGGGTCGAGGTCGGCCGCGTGAACGTCGCCGCCCGAGGCTGCGGGGTCGCCTGGCGGGCGTTCGAGCTCGGCATCGACTACGCGCAGCAGCGGGAGACGTTCGGCAAGAAGATCGCCGAGCATCAGGCGGTGCTCTTCCGGCTGGCCGAGATGGGCACCAAGATCGAGGCCGCGCACCAGATGATGGTGAAGGCGGCAAGGGTCAAGGACGCCGGGCAGCGCAACGACCTCGAGGCGGGGATGGCCAAGTACCTCGCCTCGGAGTACTGCGCAGAGGTGGTCGAGGACTCGTTCCGCATCCACGGCGGCTACGGGTTCTCCAAGGAGTACGAGATCGAGCGGCTCTACCGCGAGGCGCCGATGCTGCTGATCGGCGAGGGCACCGCTGACATCCAGCGGATGATCATCGGCCGGCGCCTGCTCGAGGACTACAAGGTCAAGGGCTGAGCGGTCGGTACCGGACCGGCGTCGGTCAGGTCCTCCAGCACCGCGAGCCAGCGGTCACCGATGGTGTCGACGTGGTAGCCCCGTGCCGTCTGCAGAGCCGCGCGACCCATCGCCTCTCGACCGTCGCCGAGCTCGATCATCCTGTTGATCGCGGCACCGAGGGCGAGCACGTTCCCGGTGGGCACGAGAAAGCCGTTGTGTCCGTGGTCGATCAGGTCTCGTGGTCCCGTCAGGCAGTCGAAGCTCACGACCGGAAGTCCCGTCGCCATGGCCTCGAGCATGGTCATCGGGAAGCCCTCGTAGCGTGAGCTCATCGCGAAGAAGGCCGCGGCGGCCATCTCGCTGTCCAGCCTCTTGGTGTAGCCCATCAGCTCGACCTTGTCGCCGAGGTGATGGCTGTCGATGATCGCCTGCAGGGATGCACGTCGGTTGCCGTTGCCGAAGATGCGCAACCGCCAGTCCGGATGCTTGCGCGCGACGTCCTCCCACGCGCGGATCAGCAACCCGAAGCCCTTCTGGTACTCGTAACGCCCGGCGGCGATGACCACCTTGCTGTGCGGGTCGTTGCGGGGTGCGGCGGGCACGGTCGCGATGCCGTTGGGGATGCACCGCACCTTCACCCGCGGGCCGAGCAGCTCGCGGAAGGTGTCGCGGTCCTCGACGGTCAGCGTGGTGCACAGGTCCAGGCGAGGGTAGGTACGGCGGAGCGCCCCGAGCAGCTGGTCGTGGTGGCTGGCCAGGTTGATGTGCTCCTGCCCGATCTTCACGACGCTGGGGTGAGCCAGGCGTGCGATGGCCAGGTTGAGGCCGGGGCGGGTGCCGATGAGCACTCCGTCGCGCACCGAGCGGAGGTAGCGCGTCAGCCGCAGGTCGCTGTGCAGGCTGAACTCGCCGTACCGCCAGTCGCGGTGATGGATCAGACGGCTGGGCTGTGACCGCAGCCAGGCCTCGATGTCCCGGCGTACCCGAGCCTCCTGCGGCCGTCGATGCCTCGCGGCGAGCCGACGGGGCCGAGCGTCCACCAGCGGGGTCACCGTGACCCCGTCGGGCACGGGAAACGCGGGGCGCGGGCGCGTGCGGAACACGCTCACGACCTCCACGTCGTGGCGTCGAGCCAGCGCGCCGGCCAGGTGGTACGTCGTCCTGGCGGTACCCCCCACCGTGTACGCATTGGCGATCAGGAACCGGATCTCCACACCAACGTGTCTAGCAGCGAAATCCGGTCCGGTCCGGGGAACGCCGAAATCGGTCCCTGGCGGGGCGCTTGTAGGCTCGTGCCCGCGACACCGACTGGGAGGTCAGCATGTCCGATCGTGGCCCGGGGCGCACGGGCACGAGACCGCCGCGGCTGGTCGTCGTCGTGGGTTCCGGGCGCAGCGGCACGAGCACCCTGGCCGGTGTGATGAAGCACCTCGGCACGCAGGTGCCCCAGCCGGAGTGGCCGACGAACGAGACGAACCCGCGAGGCTTCTTCGAGCCGGAGTGGGTGGTGAGGTTCCATCGCCGACTGCTCCTGCGCGCCAACGTCGCGCTCGATGACGCCCGCCCGGCCGCCTTCGAGCGCACCGCCCGCGCCGGCTCCCGGCCATGGGCACGACGCGAGCTGACGGGCTGGCTGACCGAGCATGGGCTGACGGCCGACGAGAGCATCGTCAAGGACCCGCGAAGCGCGTGGTTCGTGCCGATGTGGACGTCCGCGACCGAGCAGGCCGGCGGCGTGCCGGCCTTCGTCACCATGCTCAGGCACCCGGCCGAGGTGGTGGGCAGCAAGAACAGGTACTACCGCCAGCGCTTCGGCACGGTGAGCCGCACCGCGAACTGGCTCAACATCGCCCTGCACACCGAGGAGGCCACCAGGGGGTCACCGCGCTCGTTCGTGCGGTACGTCGACCTGCTGGAGGACTGGCGCGCGCAGATCACCCGGGTCGGCAAGTCCCTCGACCTCGCGGTGATGGAGCGTGCCTCGTCCGAGCAGCAGCAGCGCGTCGACGAGTTCATCGACCCTGACCTGCGACGTGT
>JBOHDD010000296.1:0-6059 GCA_050699155.1 Nocardioidaceae bacterium | reverse complement strand
GGACCGAACGTCTCGGTCAGTCCGTAAAGGTGCATCACCTCGATGTTCAGCTCGTCCATCCGACGCAGCAGGCTCGGCGAGGGCGGCGCACCTCCGGTCAACGCACGGACACGGCGTTCGAGCGGCCCGGCGGAGTCCGAGCTCGCCAGTGACGTCAGCACGGTCGGTGCGCCGCAGAAGTGCGTGATGGACTCCCCTGTCAGCTTGTCCCACACCTGGTCCGGAACGACCGATCTCAGGCAGACGTGCACTGCACCGGCAGCGGTGACCGCCCAGGGGAAGCACCAGCCGTTGGTGTGGAACATCGGCAACGTCCACAGGTACGTCGATCCCGCGTCCAGCTTGGCGTGGAAGGCCATCGCCAGCGCCTGCAGATAGGCACCGCGGTGGTGGTACATGACGCCCTTCGGGCTGCCCGTCGTACCACTCGTGTAGTTGATGGACAGCAGCGAGCGTTCGTCCTCCACCGGCACCAGCCGAGGCTCGGCCGCGGCCAGCATGGCGTCGTACTCGTCGTGCCCGCGCGCGTCGCCACCGGCCACCACAACCCTCGGCGTCGCCTCGGCGAGGTCGACGGCCGCCTGGCCGCGCTCGAGCAGCTCGCGGTCCACGAGGAGTACGCCGGCGCCGGAGTGGTCCAGGATCGTCGCGATCTCACGCGGCTGGAGACGAACGTTCAGCGCGACGAGGACAGCGCCACCCGCGGGCACACCGGTGCATGCCTCGAGCAGGACGTGTGTGTTGGGCGCCAGCACGGCCACGCGGTCACCTGGACCCACTCCGAGCCCGTGCAGCATGCCGGAAAGCCTGCGTGCGCGGAGCCAGTGCTCGGCGTAGGTGAAGACACGCCCCTCGGAGATGACGGCCGTACGGTCACCGAAGACGAGCGCCGAGCGCTGGAGGTACGAGAGGGGTGACAGTGGCTGGAATGACAGATCCTCCATGGGGCCATCTTGACCGACCGCTCCCGCTCCAACTCCTCCGCCCGCCCCTCGACACCCGCATCCGCTCGGTGCGTGAGCGGTCTCGACTGGGCACCCTCCGGGTGAGGTGAGGCTCAGTCGAGGCGGACCCGCGCGACCACGAGGTCCGGGTCCACGGGCCAGTTCGCCAACGCCAGGACGACCGCCACGCCACCGAACTCGCGGGTGAGGCCGGACGCCTGGTCCTCTCGGTGGATGCGCTGGCCCTCCGTTCGGCCCAGGTCCCCGGGACGGCAGACCAGCAGGTGTAGATCATCCTGCGGCAGCCCCCTCGCGAGCCACTCGTCGACGAGGTGGGGCAGGTGCGCGCTCGACAGCGCACGGCGGGCGTTCAAGGATGTCGGATAGGACTCCACAGTCATGCACACCGAGAGCATGTGCGTGTCCAGCCGCGTCCCGCGCCGGGTCTGGACCCTCGACTCGAACGCATACGTGGGCCGCCACTGGGGCTCGGTCACCCCTCCGTCGCCTTCCAGCCGTCTCATGTCCTCGCCCTCGAGTCGGTCCCCTGGTGCTAGCAGGATGCCGCCGGGACCACTGCTGCGACAATCCGACATAGGTCCCGGGCCCTATGGTCTGGTCTCGACCCGCTCCTGGCGCCGCGGTCAGGACCCGTCCGCGACGCTGTTCTGGTCACCCATCGGGCAGGATGGTCCGGGTGAAGGGGGTTCGTGCGGCGCTGGTGCTCGTCCTGTGGGCCGGCGCACTCGGCTGCACCGAGCCGGCCGCCGCGCCCGACAAGGGCCCGGACCCACCGTGGACCGCGGGTTTCGAGCAGGATCGCCCGGACCAGGCCTCGTCGAACGCCCACGTCAAGCTGACCAACACCGGGCGTGACGAGGTGACCGTCGATGGTGTCCGGCTGCGCTGGCCGGGATACCGGCGCGGCCGCTGGCAACCGGCCGACATGACGTACGCGGCGGGCCATGTTCACCGACTGGAGATCCGGCTTCCCCGACCGCGATGCCACCAGACCGTCCCAGACCCGCCAAATGTCGACGTACGGCTCGTCACCGGTGCCACCTACACGGTGCCGCTCGACGCCTCCGGAGCAGCTCTGCTGCGACGGCTATGGGAGCAGGAGTGCCGGGAGCATCGGTTGCTGGAGGCGGTCCATGTCGGCTTCGAGGACTGGCGGCCGGTACGCCGAGCGAACCGGCTTGCGCTGCACGGGGACCTCGCGGCGCGGCGCGGCTCGTCTTCCGCCGAGGTCACGCTGGTCGAGACCAGGGGCAGCGTGCTGCTCGACCTCCAGCCGGGCGGGGTCGACAGACTCCTGCTGAGGCGGTCGGCCGAACGCGGTCGCGTACCTGTCGTGATCACCGCGAACGGCAGGTGCGACCCCCACTCGCTCGGGCAGAGCACGCAGACGTTCACCCTCAGGGTGTGGCTCAGCTTCGATGGTGGACCCCCGCAGCCGTTGGTCATCATCCCCGGCGCCCGGACCCGACACCGGATGCAGGACGTGATCGCCGCCGGCTGCGGACTCCGCTGACCGCGAGGGAAGCACCGGTCGAGGCCGCCACATCACCTGACGTCACACGACGGCGGACGAGTGCTGGGCGGTCATCTGCTCGTAGTCGGTGGCAGCGCGCCGGACACCAGCGACCTCGTCATCGGTGAGTGACCGGCGTACCCGACCCGGCACGCCCGCCACCAGGGACCGGGGCGGTACGTCGGTGTGCTCGAGCAGCACGGTGCCGGCAGCGATCAGCGAGTCGGCACCGATCCGCACGCCGTTCATCACGACAGCGCCCATGCCGATCAGGACGTTGTCTGCGACCACCGCACCGTGCACCACCGCACGATGTCCGACGGACACACCGCGTCCGAGCGAGAGGGGAAAGCCAGGATCGGCGTGGAGTACGCACCCGTCCTGGATGTTGCTGCGGTTGCCGATCTCGATCCGGTCCCCATCAGCACGCACCACCGAGCCGTACCAGACGCTTGCCTGCGAAGCCATCACCACCGCACCGACCACGATCGCCCCTGGAGCCACCCAGGCATCCTCCGCGATCGCGGGACTGCCACAGTCCAGAGCGATGAGTCGTGACGAGGCGGCGGTGGTCCGGGTGGGCGTGTCCTCGCCCCTCATCGGCCGGTCCACTCTGGCTTCTGCTTCGTGGTGAAGCTCTGCACCCCACGACGGAAGTCCTCGCTGCCGAAGACGGTGCGGACGATGTCGTCGCCGTCGGGAAGGTTGGCGATGCGCAGCCGGCGCACTGACTCCTTCGCGGCCCACATGGTGAGTGGGGCGTTGGCTGCCAGCAGCTCGGCGATACTCTGTGCTCGCGCGTCGAGGTCGGCGTACTCGCAGACCTCGCAGACGAACCCGGCAGCGTGGGCTTCCTCCGCGCTCAGGGTGCGCGCGCGCAGCAAGAGGTCCAGTGTGCGACCAGGACCGAGATGGTGCACCAGCATCGCGTGCGTGTTCATCGACAGGCAGTTGCCCACCGTCCGCGCGATGGGCACGCCGAACTTCGCCGACGGCGTCGCGACGCGCAGGTCGCACACCGCCGCGAGCGCCAGCCCGCCACCGATGCAGTGTCCCGAGATGGCCGCCACGGTGGGCACCCGCACCGTCTCCAGCCGGCCCGTGATGCGGGCGATCTTCTTCTCGTACTCCACGCCGTCGTCGCCGCTGCTGAACTCGCGGAACTGGCCGATATCGGTGCCGGCGACGAACGCCGCATCACCGGCACCACGCACCACCATCACCCGGACGTCGTCGTCGCTGTCCGCTCTCTCGCACGCCTCGACGAGGCCGTCGTACATCTCCCAGGTCATGGCGTTGCGTTGCGCAGGGCGGTTGAACGTGACGCGAAGCAGTGGTCCGTCAGGTTCGACGATCAACTGGTCAGACACGGGTCTCCTCGGAGTTGTCGGTATCAGGACGAGGGGGCACTGTCGGCTGGTCGTCCGCCCCGCCCGGACCGGACCTGTGCCCACCAGAGCCGCCCCGTCTTCCACGGCCTCTCAGCCGTCCTAGCAGGGGTGGCGCGACCACGAAGAGTACGGCGAGCAGCAGCACACAGAGCGAGATCGGTCGAGTGAAGAGGATGGTCAGGTCACCGTCACCGATGGCGGAGGTCTGCACCAGTGCCTTCTCGAACAGCGAGCCGATCACCATGCCAAGCACGAGTGGCGCCATCGGTATGTCGAACAGCTTCATCACGTAGCCGACCAGCCCGAAGGCGAAGACGAGCCAGACGCTGAAGAAGTTGTTGTCGATGGCGTAGGCACCGACGAAGCTGGTGAACAGGATCAGGGGGTACATGTAGCCGTACGGGATGCGCAGGATCTGCGCGAACACCGGCGCCATCGGCAGGTTCAGCACCAGCAGCAGGACGTTGCCGATGAAGAACGAGGCCAGCAGGCCCCAGACGAGGCTCGGTTGCTCCTCGAACAGCAGCGGACCCGGCTGGATGCCGTACACCGTGAACGCGCCGAGCAGCACGGCAGTGGTGGCGCCGCCGGGGATACCGAGGGTGAGCGTGGGCACGAAGTTCGCGTTGGCCGCGGCGTTGTTGGCACTCTCGGGGGCAGCAACCCCCTCGATGGCCCCCTTGCCGAACTCTGCCTTGTTCCTGGAGACCCTCTTCTCGACACCGTATGCGAGGAACGACGCCAGGGTGGAGCCCGCTCCGGGGAGGCACCCGAGCATGAAGCCGATACCGCTGCCGCGGACGATCGCCCCCTTGCTCTGGGCGATGTCGCGCCGGCTGATCAGCATCTCGCGGAACGTCGCACGTATCGGCGCCGCGGCACCCTGGCGGATCTGGTACATCACCTCGCCGACGGCGAACAGCCCGATCATCGCCTCCACATAGGGGATGCCCGACAGCAGGTTGACGTTGTCGAAGGTGAAACGCGCCGTTCCTCCGGCTGCGTCCACCCCGACGGTGGCCAACAGGACACCGACCACAGCCATGGCCAGGCCCTTGACCTTCGAGTCTCCGGAGAAGCTGATGATCGTGGCGAAGCCGAGAACCATCACCGCGACGTTCTCCGGAGGCCCGAAACCCAGAGCGAAGTCGGCCAGCGGCGGTGCCACCAGGGCCAGCAGCAGCAGCGACACGATCGCAGCGAAGAACGAACCGGTCGCCGCGATCGCCAAGGCTGGTCCGGCTCTGCCCTGCCTCGCCATCTGGTACCCGTCCAGGGTGGTGACCACACTGGCGGCCTCGCCCGGTGTCGAGATCAGCACGGACGTGATCGTGCCGCCGTACTGCGCGCCGTAGTAGATGCCGGCGAGCATGATCAGCGCCGTCACCGGCTCGAAGGCCAGGGTGAGCGGTATCAGGACGGCGACACCGGTACTCGACCCGAGACCGGGCAGCAGGCCGATGACGGTACCGGCGAGCACACCGACAAAGCACCACAACAGGTTCTCCGGAGACAGGGCAGTCTCGAACCCGAGCAGGACGTTGTCGATCATCGATGCCTCCGCCTAGGTGCCCAACATGCCCTGCGGCAGGGGAACGCCGAGGAAGAGGACGAACACGAGGTAGATGAACGCACACGCTCCGGCCGTGATCGTGGCAGCGCTGACGATGCGCCGACGCTCGACCCAGGCCGACACGACGAACACGAACGCCCCGAAGGCGGCCAGGAGGCCCACGAGACTGACGGCGTAGATGGTGGCGAGCAACAGCCCGAAGACCAGCCAGAGGTGCCGGACGCGTTCCCGCTCCGTGCGCCCGAAGATGTCTCGCTCGTCCGGGTGCCCCTCGCCGTCGGAGACGCTGTGCGCACGCTCGCGGACAGCACGAACCACCAGGACGGCGCCGAGCGCGGCGAGCAGGCAGCCGCTCACGGTGGGCACCATGCCCGGTCCGACCCTGCCTTGAGGTGTGATCACGCCGTAGCCACTACCAAGGAACGCCGCGACGGCCCCGGTGGCGGTGAGGACGCCGTACGTGACGACCTCACCCGCCCCGACCAACCGTGTCAGCACGATCACCGCAGGACCTGGGCCATGACGTCGTTGCTCTTCGTCAGGTAGGTGCCGAAGTCGTCGCCGAAGGCGGTCTTCGGCTGCATGTAGTTGGTCTCGATGTACTTGTCGTACGCCGG
>JBOHDD010000295.1:0-3160 GCA_050699155.1 Nocardioidaceae bacterium | reverse complement strand
CCGGTGGTCAGGCGACCGTGTCACGCGTTCTTGACCGAGGCGGCCGCGGACAGGCCGAGCATGTCGACGGACTTCTCGCGCATCTCCACCTTGCGCACCTTCCCGGTGACGGTCATCGGGAACTCGTCGACGACCAGCACGTAGCGCGGGATCTTGTAGTGCGCCAGCCTGCCGCTCGCGAACTCGCGCACCGTCTCCGCCGTCAGTGGATCGGCGCCCTCACGCATGCTCACCCAGGCGCACAGCTCCTCGCCGTACCTCTCGTCGGGTACGCCGATCACCTGCACGTCACTGATGTCCGGGTGGGTGTAGAGGAACTCCTCGATCTCACGCGGGTAGATGTTCTCCCCGCCACGGATGACCATGTCCTTGATGCGGCCGACGATGTTGGCGTAACCGTCCTCGCCCATCACCGCGAGGTCGCCGGTGTGCATCCAGCCCTCGTCGTCGATCGCCTCCGCGGTCTTGTCCGGCTCGTCCCAGTACCCGATCATCACCGAGTAGCCGCGGGTGCAGAACTCTCCCGGCTCCCCACGCGGCAACGTCTCACCGCTCACCGGGTCGACGACCTTGACCTCGACATGGGGGTGCACCCTGCCGACCGTGGAGGTACGACGCTCGAGGTCGTCGTCGGTGCGGGTCTGCATCGACACCGGCGAGGTCTCGGTCATGCCGTAGCAGATCGCCACCGCGGCCATGTTCATCTCCGACACGCAGCGCTTCATCACCTCGATGGGACAGGGGCTGCCGGCCATCACGCCGGTGCGCAGGTTGGACAGGTCGTATGTCGAGAAGTCCGGCAGGGTCTGCATCGCGATGAACATCGTCGGAACGCCGTAAACACCCGTGCAGCGCTCCTCCTGCACGGCGTCGAGCGTGAGTGTCGGGTCGAAGCCGGGCGCCGGGATCACCATCGTCGCGCCGTGCGTGGTGCACCCCAGGTTGGCCATCACCATGCCGAAGCAGTGGTAGAAGGGCACCGGGATGCAGAGCCGGTCCTGTGCGCTGAAGTTGATCAGCTCGGTGGTGAAGAATCCGTTGTTGAGGATGTTGCGATGACTCAGCGTCGCGCCCTTGGGGAAGCCCGTCGTACCCGAGGTGTACTGGATGTTGATCGGGTCGCCCGGCTCGAGGTCGTCCATCCGCTCCCTCAGGTCCTGGGTGGTGACGCTCTCCGCGGCAGCCAGCAGGCGCCCCCAGTCGTCGGTGTCGGCGAAGACGACCTGCTCGAGCGCGGCGCACTCCGGTCGCACCTCGTCGACCATCGCGCGGTAGTCACTCGTCTTGAACCGCGAGGCCGAGAACAGCATCCGCATGCCGGACTGGTTGACGACGAAGGACAGCTCATGGGTGCGGTAGGAGGGGTTGACGTTGACCAGGATGGCGCCCACCTTCGCGGTGGCGTACTGCACCGTCGTCCACTCGGCGGTGTTCGGCGACCAGATGCCCACCCGGTCGCCCTTCGCGATACCGGCGGCGATCAGGGCACGGGCGAGCAGGTCGACGTCGTCGTCGAGCTCGCGGTAGGTCCAGCGGCGCCCGGTCGACCGCTCCACCAGCGCTTCTCGGTCGGAGTGCTCGGCGACGGTGCGCTCGAGGTTGTCCCCGACCGTCTCCTCGAGCAGTGGCGGCGCCTGCGGTCCCACGTCGTACGACGGCTCTGGCATGGTGTTCCTCCACGTACGCTCGATCCTCTGCGCAACCTACCGCCTCGACCTCCCGCTTGTTGAGGGTCTCAGGCGTCCTGATTGAGTGGTCAGCAGTCCATCGGAGGTAGGTGCCATGACAGACATCCCCGCGGGCACGGAGGCGACGACCGAGGAGACGATCTTCACCTGGGGAGCGCCGCCGCTGAAGTTCGGAGCGGGCGCCACCGACGAGCTCGGCTTCGACATGTCGCAGTACGGCGCCACCCGCGTGCTGATCCTCACCGACGCCGGGCTGGCCGGCCGGGGCATCCCCCAGCGCATCGCCGACGGCCTGCAGCGCTACGACATCAGCGCGGAGATCTTCGACGGCGTGCACATCGAGCCGAGCGACGACAGCATGGACAAGGCGGCCGGCTACGCCCGCGAGCAGGGTCCGTGGGATGGCTTCATCGCGGTCGGCGGCGGCTCGGCGATCGACACGGCCAAGGCGGTCAACCTGTTGACCAGCGGTGGTGGCGAGCTGATGGACTACGTCAACAAGCCGATCGGCCGGGCGCAGGCCCCGGGACCGCTCAAGCCGCTGGTCGCCGTACCCACCACGGCGGGCACGGGCGCGGAGAGCACGTCGATGTGCATCCTCGACATCCTGTCGATGAAGGTGAAGTCGGGGATCAGCCACTGGCGGCTGCGTCCGACACTGGCCGTGGTCGACCCGCTGCTGACGATGACACTGCCGCCGGAGGTGACGGCCGCTGCCGGCATGGACATCGTCTGTCACGCGCTGGAGTCCTACACCGCGCGCTGGTACACCACCTACGACCGGAAGCGACCCGAGGCTCGGGTGACCTACTGCGGCTCCAATCCGGTGTCGGACCTGTGGTGCGAGAAGTCGATGAGCCTGATCGCGTCGTCGTTCCGCGCCTGCGTGCATGCCCCCGACGACGTCGAGGCGCGCAGCGACATGATGATGGCCGCGACGTTCGCGGGCATGGGGTTCGGCAATGCGGGCGTGCACATCCCGCATGCCAACGCCTACCCGATCGCCGGGATGGTCCGCGACTACCGGCCCGGTGGCTACCCGCAGGACGAGCCGCTGGTCCCGCACGGCCAGGCCGTGTCGCTGACAGCGCCCGAGGCGTTCCGGTTCAGCTTCGACAGCGCGCCGCAGCGCCACCTGCGCGCCGCCGAGCTGATGGCGCCGGGACGCGCCCACGAGAGCGACCCGCGCGAGGAGCTGCCGCAGGTTCTCGTCGAGCTGATGCGTGACATCGGGATCCCCAACGGCATCGGTGCGGTCGGCTACACCGAGGCCGACGTGCCCGACCTGGTGCCGGGCACGATGAAGCAGCAGCGGCTGCTGTCCACCTGCCCGCGCACACCCACCGAGGACGACATCGCGGCCATCCTCACCGGGTCGATCCAGAACTGGTGAGCCCCGGCCGGGTGGGAACCGCCGCTACGAACGCTGTCCGTCGCGGGGGTCCCCTGCACCGTTAGGTTCGGTGCAGGGG
>JBOHDD010000294.1:0-10108 GCA_050699155.1 Nocardioidaceae bacterium | reverse complement strand
CCGCGGTCAGGTCGTCGTCGGCCCGAAGTGCGATCCGGTCGTCGGGCCCCACGTAGTGCAGGTCGACCCGCCAGACGCGCGTGCGGGCGACTGGGTTGCCGAGCCGCCGGCGGAGGGCGGCGAGGCTCGGCTCACCGGCGGCCAGCGCGTCCGCCTCGGTCAGGTCAGCGACCAGCACCCGCGTGACGGCGTCCACCTCGAGCAGCATCCCACCCACCCGGTACCGGCCGCCGGCGCGTGCCTGGGCCCTCTTCCAGGTGCGGAACGTTCGGGTGATCGCGCCGTCCTCCAGCCCGGCGTGGGCGTCGACGGAGAAGAGCATGCGCCCAACATACGAGAGACGGCGCCCGGGATGGTTCCGGGCGCCGCCTCTACGTCGATCAGGCGGGTACGGCGGTCTACTCGCCCCGCAGGACCGCCAGCAGCCGCAGCATCTCGATGTACAGCCAGATGATCGTGACGGTCAGGCCGAAGGCGGCGCGCCACGACTCCCGCTCCGGCAGACCGGCCGCGACACCACGCTCGACGAAGTCGAAGTCGAGCACCAGCATCAGCACACCGAGCACCAGCCCGATGACGGTGGCGATCATGCCCAGGCCGTGCAGCTGGTTCCAGCCGAAGCTGGCGCCGAAGAAGCCGAGCACGAAGTCGAGCAGGACCAGGCCGACGAAGCTGAACATCGCGATCGTGACGACCCTGCGGAACTTCGGCGTCACGGTGATGTTGAAGAACTTGTACGCCGCCAGCGTGCCGGCGGCGGCCACGAAGGTGCCGAACACCGCACTCAGCACAACGCCGTCGTAGAGGCTCTCGAAGGTCTTGCTGAGAGCTCCGACGAACAGGCCCTCGAGGCCGGCGTACGCGAGCACCAGGGCGGGGCTGACCTTGCGCATGAAGGACACGGCGAGGGCCAGGCCCAGACCGCCGAAGGCGCCAGCCATCCAGGCCATGCCGAGGTACTGCTCCGGCATCATCGTCCAGGTCAGCGCGGCGACCAGCACCACGAGGCCGAGCGTCGTCGCGGTCCTGAGCACCACCGAGTCGATCGTCATCCGGCCCGTGTCGACCCCCGGGCCGCCGGGCGTGCCGGTCTGCCAGGTCGAGGGGTCGGTGTAGCCAGGCTGGCCGTAGCCGGTGCTCGGGCCGGCACCCGGGTAGGTCGGGTAGCCGTACTGGGCCTGCCGCGGCGCGCGGCCGTTGAACCCGTCGCTCCGACCGAAAACAGGGTTACTGCTCTGCATGGTCTCCTCCACTGGCCCCGGGGTCGGGGTCTTCGGTACCGATCGTACTGATCGGTCATGTTTTTCAACGACAGATGGGGGTTACAGATTCCCAACAACTGTTCGAGGAACTGTAGTGCCCCCGGTGGGACTCGAACCCACACTGACCGCTGTTTAAGAGCGTCGTCTCTGCCGGTTGGACTACAGGGGCCGCTTTCGGACGATTCTGCCTCACCCGGCGCTGAGACCGCGGATGCGTGCCCGACGGCGTACATCGGGATCCCGAACTCTGCGCCTCTGGGGAGCCGCGGTGCCCAACCCGAACGTCGCGGGGGTCCCCTGCGACGAACCTACCGGTGCAGGGGACCCCTGCGACGAAAGCGGGGACGGCTAGCCGGCGTGGTCGTGGGCCCGCCGCAGGACGGCGTCCAGCATCGGCTCGGTCAGCTTGCCGGTGAAGGTGTTCTGCTGGCTGGGGTGGTAGCAGCCGAGCAGCAGGACGTCGTCTCCGGAGGGGTTTGTGAGAACCGCCTCGGCCGCATGACCGAAGCCGGGCTGCGGCCGGGGTACGTCGTACCCGACCGCGCGGAGACCCCGGAGTGCGGCGGACCAGGCGTACCCACCCAGGCAGACCACGGCACGCACGGTCGGAGCCAGCAGTGCGAGCTCGCTGTGCAGCCAGGGTTCGCAGGTGTCGCGCTCGGTGGTGCTCGGCTTGTTCGCCGGCGGCGCGCACCGGACCGTTGCCACCATCCGGGTGTTCAGGAGCCGCTGCCCGTCGCCTGCGTGCTCACTGGTCGACCGCTCGGCCAGGCCGACCCGGTGGAGTGCGGAGAACAGCCAGTCGCCGGACCGGTCGCCGGTGAAGATCCGGCCGGTGCGGTTGCCGCCGTGTGCGGCCGGTGCCAGCCCGAGCAGCAGGACGCGCGCGTCGGCGGGCCCCCAGCCCGCGACCGGACGCCCCCAGTAGGGCTGACCGGAGAACGATCGCCGCTTGTCCCGGGCGACCTCCTCCCGCCAGGCCACCAGGTTGGGGCATGCCCGGCACACCGAGACGCGCGCGTCCAGCACCGGCAGGTCGGCGTCCGCGGCCAGCCGGGCGACGTCCTGCGCGGTCTCGGCCACGTCGGTCGCCGAGTCGGCCGGGTCGTCGGGCCACCCCGCCCCCGCCGGGACCGGGCTCTCGAACATCTGGCCCGTCACCGGGTGCGGCGCGCGCAAGATTGGCGCGTCACCGCGGGGGTCGCGGGGGCCCGCGCCCCGGCTCTGCCCGTGACGCGTCAAGCCTGCCCACTCCCCGCCGGGTGATCGGTCAGCAGTGACCACGCGATCCCGTCGAGGATGTCGTGCTCGCTGACCAGCACCTCGGGCCGCCGCAGGTCCGGGGCGATCCGCTGGGCCACCCGGTCGAGGATCAGTGCGCCAGCGTGGACGACGTCGGCCCGTCCGGGGTGCATGAACCCCAGCGCGCGCCGCTCGTCACTGGTCATCGCAAGCAGCCTCCGCCGGGCCTCGGCGACGTCGTCGATCCCGATCCGCGCGTGGTGGATCCGCGCCGAGTCGTACTCCGGCAGGCCCAGCACCATCGCCGCGACCGTGGTGATCGTGCCGGCCACACCCACCAGCGTGTGCGCGTCCTCGAGCGGGACGCCCAGCCCGTCGAGCACCGCGTCGATGTCGGCCGTGGCGCGCGCAACCTGCGCATGGGTCGGCGGGTCGTCGCCGAGGTGCCTCTCGGTCATCCGCACCGACCCGATGTCGACCGACTCCGCCGCGCGCACCCGCCCGTGACCGTCGCCGAGGACGAACTCCGTCGAGCCGCCACCGATGTCGACCACAAGGTACGGCGGAGGGCACGTACGCGCGTCCAGGCCACGGGTCGCACCGTCGTAGGACAGGGCAGCCTCGTCGTCTCCGCTGATAACCTCCGGCCGGACGCCGAGCCGCCGCTCGACCCCGGCGGCGAACTCGTCGGCGTTGCTGACATCCCGGGCGGCCGAGGTGGCACAGAACCGCAGGTCACGCACCTCGAGATCGCCCAGCACGGCGGCGTACTCCTCGCACGCGGTGAACGTCCGCTGCAGTGCCTCCTCGGCGAACGCACCGGTCGCGTCGACACCCTGGCCGAGCCGCACGATCAGCATCCGGCGGTCGAGGTCACGCAGGCCACCGGCACGGTCGGACTCGGCGACCAGCAGCCGGATCGAGTTGGTGCCGCAGTCGATCGCGGCGACGCGGGTCACTCCGACCCCGGATCGACGCAGGGACCGGCGGCCCACCAGTCGTCCAGCAGCGCCAGCGCCTCGTCACCGAGCGGCTGCGCCCCGGCGCCCTCGGCCAGCGCCTGCCCGACCAGCACGTGCAGGCACTTCACCCGGTCGGGCATGCCGCCGGCCGACACACCCGCGATCTCGGGTACGTCGATCAGCTCCTCGCGGCGGGCGACGTACCGTTCGTGCGCGGCGCGGTAGTCGGCGGCGAGCCGCTCGTCGGCCGCGAGCCGCCCGGTCATCTCCCGCATCAGGCCGGAGGCCTCCAGCGTGCCGACCAGGGAGACCGCCCGTGGACAGGTCAGGTAGTACAAGGTGGGGAACGGCGTGCCGTCGTCCAGCCGCGGCATGGTCTTCACCACGTCGGGCAGCCCGCACGGGCAGCGGTGCGCGACCGCGGCGATCGAGCGCGGTCTGCGGCCCAGCTGCCGCCTGACCGCGTCCAGGTCGGTGGGCTCCGGCACCGGGTCATCGGGCACGTCGGGCGCCGCCCAACCTGTCGTGCCGCCTGTCGCCCGGCCCGTCGTGCTGCCGACCACGGTCAGGAGCCGGTCCGATCTGGTCGGCCGGCATCGGACCCTGCCGCTCGGCGCTGCTCGTGGAACCGGCGACGCGCATGCTCCCCCAGGCCTTGCTCCACCACTCCGCGTCGGGGTCACGGCCCAGGGAGGCGGGGTCGGTCAGCTCGGACCCGACCTCGAGGGGTTGGCCATCGGTGCCGATCACCCGGAAGCCGATCTCGCCGGGCAGCACCCAGCCGAACCGCTGCCGGGCCTGCGCCTCGACGTACGCCGGGTCCTTCCAGCGGCGCTTCTCCTCGCGCAGCTCGGCCACGCTCCGCTGGCTGCTCGCGATCCGGGTCTCGAGCTCCTGGATGTGTGCCCGCTGCTCGAGCCAGGCGCGCAGGCTGGTGGCGTAGGAGACGAAGAGCACGGCGAGCACGACGATCACGATCGCCGACCGGCCGGTCAGCCGTGGCCGTGCACCCGACTGGGCGCCCTTGCCGCCACCGCGGGGGCCCGTGCCCCGTGACTCGGTACCCCGGGGGTGGGCACCTCGGGACTGCGCCGGACGCCGCGTGCCGGGGCGGCTGTTGCCCGGCCCTGCCGGTCGGCGGGGCCGGTTGCGGCCGCTGCCGCGTCCGGAGCTGGCCACGATCCGATCAGCCCTGACCGCCGAAGCGCGGGAACGCCGCCCGACCGGCATACCGTGCCCCGTCGTCGAGCTCCTCCTCGATCCGCAGCAGCTGGTTGTACTTCGCGACCCGCTCCGAGCGCGCCGGTGCGCCTGTCTTGATCTGCCCGCAGTTGGTGGCGACCGCGAGGTCGGCGATCGTGGTGTCCTCGGTCTCCCCCGAACGATGGCTCATCATGCAACGGAAGCCGTTGCGGTGCGCGAGGTCGACCGAGTCGAGGGTCTCGGTCAGGGTGCCGATCTGGTTGACCTTGACCAGCAGCGCGTTGGCGGCACGCTCGTCGATGCCGCGCTGGAGCCGCTCGACGTTGGTGACGAACAGGTCGTCGCCGACGAGCTGGACACGCTCGCCGAGCGTGGAACAGATGCTCCTCCAGCCGTCCCAGTCCTCCTCGCTCATCGGGTCCTCGATCGAGACCAGTGGGTACGCCGAGACCAGGTCGGCGTAGTAGGCGGCCATCTCCTCGGCCGACTTCTCCGCACCCTCGAACCGGTAACGCGAGGTGCCCTCGTCGTAGAACTCGGTCGCGGCCACGTCGAGTGCCAGCACGATGTCGTCGCCGAGGGCGAGACCCGCGTCCGCCACCGCGCTCGCGATCAGGTCGAGGGCGTCACGGTTGGAGGGCAGGTTGGGCGCGAAGCCGCCCTCGTCACCGAGCCCGGTGGCCAGGCCGCGCTGCTTCAGCACGGACTTGAGCGCGTGGTACACCTCGGCTCCCTGCTGGACCGCCTCGGTGAACGTCGCGGCTCCGACAGGGGCGATCATGAACTCCTGGACGTCGACGTCGGAGTCCGCGTGCGCGCCGCCGTTGAGGATGTTCATCATCGGCACTGGGAGCAGATGCGCGTTGGGGCCTCCGACGTACCGGAAGAGGGGCAGGCCGGCCGACTCTGCCGCCGCCCGCGCCACCGCCAGCGAGACACCGAGGACGGCGTTGGCGCCGAGCTTTGCCTTGTTGGGGGTGCCGTCGAGGTCGAGCATCGCCTGGTCGACGATCCGCTGCTCGCTGGAATCGAGGCCGACCAGCCTCGGACCGATGTCGTCCAGGACGGCGGTGACCGCCCTCTGCACGCCCTTTCCGGAGTACCGCTTGCCTCCGTCACGCAGCTCGACGGCCTCGAACTGACCGGTCGAGGCACCCGACGGCACCGCGGCGCGGGCGATCGTGTTGTCGTCGAGGGCGACCTCGACCTCCACGGTCGGGTTGCCGCGGGAATCGAGGATCTCGCGAGCGCCGACGGCGTCGATGGCGGCCACAGGTTCTCCTTGGGTACGACGATCTGACCGCCGCCCAGCCTAACGACGTGCCGCTCCTCTGGCGTGGATGCCTCGCCCAGCAGGCAGTCGCTGTCCGGCGTACACCTCGCGTGGGGCGCTAACCGTCCTCGGCGGCTCGGACCTCGGCGGCGAACCGGCGGACGGCGTCACGCAGCGCCTGCTCCGCGTCGACGTCCACACGCCGCGCGACCGCCACCAGCGCCAGCAGGTGCTCACCGAGCCGCTCCACCCCACCGGGTACGTCGACCTCCGCCGGTGCGCTCTGGTCCAGACCCGCCTTGGAGGCACGCCCGAGGACCTTGTCGGCGAGTGCGAGTGCCGGCAGGGTCGGCGGGATCCCGTCCAGCGTCGACGTGCGGCCCTTCTCGGCCATCTTGATGGTCTCCCAGTCGGCCTCGACGTCGTGCACGCCGGAGACGTGGGTGTCGGCGAACACGTGCGGGTGGCGGCGTACCAGCTTCTCGACGATGTCGGCAGCCACGTCGTCGACGGTCCACGGGTCGTCGGTGTCCTCGGCGGCGATCCGGCTGTGGAACATCACCTGCAGCAGCAGGTCGCCGAGCTCCTCGCGCAGGTGGTCGCGGTCGCCGGACTCGATCGCCTCCAGCGTCTCGTAGGACTCCTCGACCAGGTAACGCACGAGCGAACGATGGGTCTGCTCGCGGTCCCACGGACACTCGTCGCGCAGCCGGTCCATCACCTCGACCAGGTCGAGCAACCGGGAGCCGGGCAGGTCGTACGAACCGGCCATCACCTCGATCTCGAGAGACTCGTCTCCGCGCTCTGCGCGGCTGACGACCTCGGCGGCGAGTGTGTCGGCGAGGTCGTCGCCCTCGGCGAGCCAGACGGCGGTCCGGCCGTCGGCCGACGCGGCCAGCAGGCCCGGCATGGGCTCGTCGACGTGGGTGACCGCGACACCGGCCGACTCCAGAGCGGGCTCGAGCTCGGACCCGCCGGTGCCGCACAGCACCGCATCGGCGGTGCGTACGAGTTCCCAGGCCTCGGCGGTGAGCAGTCCCGGCGCCACTCGCGGGCTGGTCTGCAGCAGGACCAGACGGCTCACCTGCTCACCTCAGGAGCACTTCTGCGTCTCGCCCAGGGAGCCGCTGGCCTGGGGAACCGTCCGGCCGGCCATGCCCTCCTCGGAGACCGGCAGGGACAGCGAACCGGTGCCGGGGAGCCGCTGGGTGTCCAGCACCTGGCCGTAGCGCGGGTTCGTCTCGACGTCGACCTGGTTCAGGTAGCCGGACGCAAGCTGCTGGCCGAGCTGTTGGATCTGGTTCGGCGGCGGGTTGCCGCCACCGGGGTTCTGGCGCTCGTAGACGACCCGGCCGAGCTTCTCCACCAGCAAGGTGTTGCGCGCGACCCTGGAGGTCACGGCCTGGAGGTCCTCGATCCGGGGAGCCGGCACGGTGCTGAAGTCCAGCGGCAGCTGGTCGATCCAGCCGCGCACCTCGGCGTTGGAGACGCTGACGTCGTTCCTCGCGGCCAGCTGGTCGAGGGCCTCACCCATCACCAGAGTGTTGAGCGCGGTGAGTACGGCGGAGCGCAGCGGCACATCGGCCGTCGAACCCTGCTGAGCGGCGTTGACCGAGGCGATGAGGTCGCAGAAGCCGGCGGTGCTCTGCTGCAGGGTGTCGTCGCTGATGCTGGTGTCACCGACCTCGGCAGCGGACCCGGGGTGGGCCGACGCGCAGCTGGACAGGGCCACGGCGCAGACGACGGCGGCCGCCGCCCTTCGCAGACGACGAGACTTCACTACCGTGCCCTCCTGTCGAACACGCGACACCGACAACCCCCGATCGTACGCATGCCGGCCGCCGACACCCCCACCGAGGTTGCGCCCGCCTTCTTTTCGTCGCGAGGGTCCCCTGCACCGCTAGGTTCGGCTCAGGGGACCCCCGCGACGCAAAGCGGTGGCACCGGGGCTCCCCAGTGGGCTGCGAGAAGTGCCCGGCGCACGAGGCGGGGCGCTCAGGCAGGGGCCGCCACCGGTGCGAGTACGCCGTCGATGACCTGGTGACACCACGTGAGCAGCTCCTCGTCGCGCAGCGGGGTGCCGCCGACCGCGGCGGTCCTCGGACGCGGAACAAGCATCGTCCTGACCGCGCTCTTGACGATGCTCTTCGGGTACAGCCGGTTGAGCCGCATCTGTGCGGAGTCGGTGAGCTCCACCGGCGCGAACCGCACATAGCTGCCCTGCACCGTCACGTCGGTCAGCCGCGCGGTCCGCGCGGCGACCCGCAGCCGGGCGACCTGCAGCAGCGTGGTCACCGGCTTCGGCGGCGTGCCGTACCGATCCTCGAGCTCGGCGAAGACCTCGGCGACCTGCTCGTCGGAGCGCACCTCGGCCAGCCGCTTGTACATCTCGAGCCGCAGCCGCTCCCCCGGTACGTAGTCGTGCGGCAGGTGTGCGTCGACGGGCAGCTCGATCTTCACGTCCGGCTCCTCCGACGGCCCGTCGCCGCGGTACTCTGCGACGGCCTCGCCGACGAGCCGGACGTACAGGTCGAACCCGACGTCGGCGATGTGCCCCGACTGCTCTCCGCCGAGCAGGTTCCCGGCACCGCGGATCTCCAGGTCCTTCATCGCCACCGCCATCCCGGCACCGAGGTCGGAGTTCTGGGCGATCGTTGCCAGCCGGTCGAACGCGGTCTCCGTCAGCGGCTTCTCGGCCGGGTAGAGGAAGTAGGCGTACGCGCGTTCGCGGCCACGACCCACCCGTCCACGCAGCTGGTGCAGCTGGGACAGGCCGAGCAGGTCGGAACGCTCGATGATCAGGGTGTTGGCGTTGGACACGTCCAAACCGGCCTCGACGATCGTCGTACACACGAGCACGTCGAACTTCTTCTCCCAGAAGTCCAGCATCACCTGCTCGAGCTGGTGCTCACCCATCTGTCCGTGCGCCACCGTGACGCGAGCCTCCGGCACCAGCTCACGCAGCGCGGCGGCGGCCTTCTCGATCGTGTTCACCCGGTTGTGGATGAAGAAGACCTGCCCCTCGCGCAGCAGCTCACGCCGGACCGCGGCCGTCACCTGTGCCGCGTCGTAGGCGCCGACGAAGGTCAGCACGGGGTGCCGCTCCTCCGGTGGTGTGGTGATCGTCGACATCTCCCGGATGCCGGTGATCGCCATCTCCAGCGTGCGCGGGATCGGCGTGGCCGACAGGGAGAGTACGTCGACGGCCGTGCGCAGGCGCTTCATCGCCTCCTTGTGCTCGACACCGAAGCGCTGCTCCTCGTCCACGATGACAAGGCCGAGATCCTTGGTACGCACATCGGGATTCAGCAACCGGTGGGTGCCGACGACGATGTCGACACCGCCGGCGGCAAGGCCGTCGACGACCTCCGCGGCCTCCCGGTCGCTCTGGAACCGGCTCAGTGCCTTCACGATGACCGGGAAGCCGGCGAACCTCTCGGCGAACGTGGAGAAGTGCTGCTGCACCAACAGCGTGGTCGGCACCAGCACCGCGACCTGCTTGCCCTCCTGTACGGCCTTGAACGCCGCACGAACGGCGATCTCGGTCTTGCCGTATCCCACGTCACCGCAGATCAGCCGGTCCATCGGCACCGGCTGCTCCATGTCCCGCTTTACCTCGTCGACGGTGCTCAGCTGGTCGGGTGTCTCCACGAACGGGAACGCGTCCTCGAGCTCGCGCTGCCACGGGCTGTCCGGGCCGAACGCATGCCCCTTGGTGGCCTGCCGGGCGGCGTAGAGCTTGATCAGCTCGGCAGCGATCTGCTTGACCGCCCTGCGCGCCCGTCCCTTCCGCTTGGCCCAGTCACTGCCGCCGAGCCGGTCGAGACTCGGCTGCTCACCACCGACGTACCTGGTCACCTGGTCGAGCTGGTCCGTCGGCACGAACAGCCGGTCGGCCGGCTGCCCGCGCTTGGACGAGGCGTACTCGACGAGCAGGTACTCGCGGGTGGCGCCGGCGACGGTGCGCTGCACCATCTCGACGTACCGCCCGACGCCGTGCTGGTCGTGCACCACGAAGTCGCCGGTGCTCAGCTCGAGCGGGTCGATCTGCCTGCGCCGCCGGGTCGGCATCCTGCGCATGTCCTTGGTGGACGCTCGCTGACCGGCCAGGTCGTCACCGGTGAGCACGGCGAGCGAGATGCGCGGCGCCACGAAGCCGTGGTCGA
>JBOHDD010000293.1:0-2401 GCA_050699155.1 Nocardioidaceae bacterium | reverse complement strand
TGGTCGGCAACGACGTCGGGGCCGCCTGCCTGGAGGTGACGTTCGGCGGTCTCTCGATGCGTGCCGACAGTGACGTCGTCCTGGCGCTGACCGGTGCACGTTGCGCGGACGTGCCGCACGATGCGGTGTTCGCCCTGCGCCCCGGTGCCACGCTGCGGCTGACGGCACCGGTGTCGGGGCTACGCACCTACGTCGCCGTGCGCGGCGGCATCGTCGTGCCCGAGGTGCTGGGGTCGCGCTCGACCGACATCATGGCCGGCCTGGGTCCTGCTGCCGTGTCCGCCGGCGACGTGCTGCCGGTCGGGCCGGCGCCGGCGGCGTTTCCGACCGTGGATGTGGCGCCGGTGCCTGAGCCCGAGCCAGGCGATGTCACCGTGCGGGTGGCCCCCGGCCCACGGGACAGCTGGTTCACCGACGAGGCCTGGTCGACGCTCCTGCACGAGGGCTACGCGGTGACGAGTGAGAGCAACCGGATCGGGATCCGTCTCGACGGGCCGGCGCTGGAGCGGGTGCACTCGCTGGAGCTGCCCAGCGAGGGGATGGCCCGCGGAGCGCTGCAGGTGCCGCCCTCGGGCAAGCCTGTGCTGTTCCTCGCCGACCACCCCGTCACCGGCGGGTATCCGGTCGTGGCCTACGTGTATGACGACGACGTCGACCGATGCGGCCAGCTGCAACCCGGCCAGCGGGTGCACTTCCGCCGATAGCAGCTCAGACGTCGGTGAGGGCGCTCTTGACCGGCGTACTCCCAGCGACCAGGTCGAACTGCTTGCCGGCAGTGGCGGCGTCATCGAGGACACCCAGGAGCACGGCGGCCACGTCCGCACGGGGGATCTTGCCGTACTCGAGCCCGTCCGCGAGCCGCACCTGACCGGTGGGCGGGTCGTCGGTGAGTCCGCCAGGCCGCACGATGGTCCAGTCCAGGTCCTGGTCGCGGACGTAGGCATCGGCCGCGGCCTTGGCGCGTAGGTACACCTGGAAGACCTCGTCCGAGTCCGGGTCGGCCTGGTCGGCGCGCATCGACGAAACCATCACGTAACGGCGTACGCCGGTGGCCAACGCGGTGTCGGCGAGCAGGATGGCGGCATCGCGGTCCACCGTGTGCTTGCGCTCGGCGCCACTGCCTGGGCCTGCCCCGGCCGCGAAGACGACGGCATCAGCGCCGTCGATCGCGGGTACGACGTCCTCGACAGCGCTGTGCTCGAGGTCGAGCACCACGGCTTGGGCGCCGGCCCGTTCGAGGTCCTCCACGTGGTCGGGGTTGCGCACCAGGCCGACTGCCTCGTCACCGCGTCGGGCGAGCAGGCGTTCGAGGTGCAGCGCGATCTTGCCATGGCCTCCGGCGATCACCACTCTCATGGAGCACACGGTAGCGTCGTCCCGGCACAGCCCGCGGAAGGAGGATACGTGAACCGCCTCCTCCACCCCGTGCGCCTGGTGCCGACCGCCTTCCTCACCGCCATCGCCATCGGCGCCGTCCTGCTGATGCTGCCCGCGGCACGAGCCGACCCGAACGCGCCCTTCGTGATGCCGGCGATGTTCACCTCGGTGTCCGCGGTCTGTGTGACCGGGCTGGTCACCGTCGACACCGCGACCTTCTGGACGCCGTTCGGCCAAGGCGTGATCCTCGCGCTCATCCAGATCGGCGGCTTCGGGATCATGACCCTGGCGACCATGCTCGGGCTGCTGGTGTCCGGGAAGCTGGGGCTGCGCTCGATGCTGGTGGCACAGACCGAGAGCCACACGCCCAACCTGGGCGACGTCAGGTCCGTGCTCCGCCGGATCGCCGTGATCATGCTCGTCTGCGAGCTGGTGGTCGCCGTCCTGCTCACCGTCCGGTTCCGGATCGGGTACGACGACTCGGTCCCGACCGCGTTGTGGCACGGCGTCTTCCACGCTGTCTCGGCGTTCAACAACGCCGGCTTCTCCGTCTACTCCGACAACCTCATCCCGTTCCTGGGTGACGCCTGGATCTGTGTGCCGATCAGCCTGGCGGTCATCGCCGGCGGCATCGGCTTCCCCGTGCTGGCCGAGCTGATGCGCCGTAGTCGTCCGGACAACTGGACGATCCATACCCGGATCACCGTGTACGGCACCGCCATCCTGCTCGTCGTCGGCATGGGCACGATGCTGGTCTTCGAATGGTCCAACCCGGGCACTTTCGGGCCCCTGGGGCTCCGGGACAAGCTGACCGCGGCGTTCACCAGCGGGGTGATGCCGCGGACCGCGGGGTTCAACAACATCGACTACGGCGAGATCCGACCTGAGACGCTGGCAATCACCAATGTGCTGATGTTCATCGGTGGGGGGAGCGCCGGAACGGCCGGTGGGATCAAGGTCACGACGTTCTTCCTGCTCGCCTACGTGATCTGGGCGGAGGTGCGCGGTGAGGACGACGTCATCG
>JBOHDD010000292.1:0-2658 GCA_050699155.1 Nocardioidaceae bacterium | reverse complement strand
GGGTGATGCCGCCGAGGCAGTACATGCCCGTGGACGTCCAGACCTCACCGCGGCGCACGATGAAGAAGTGCGTCGAGTTGCAGGTTGCGACGAAGCCCTGCGGGTCGAGCATCAAAGCCTCGTCGGCGCCGGCGTGGGCGGCCTGGATGCAGGCGGTGATGTCGTTGAGCTTGCTGTGCGCGTTGAGCTTGGGATCGAGCACGTCCGGGTGTCCGCGGCGTACGTGCGTGGTGAAGAGCCGGATGCCGCGCTCGACTGTCGATGCGGTCGGACTCTTGTACTCGGGGATCATCACGACCGTCGCGGGCCCGGCGCTCATCCGCGGGTCCTGGTACGGCGTCGACTTCGGTCCACGGGTCACCATCAGACGCACGTGTACGCCGTCGGCCATCCGGTTGGCCTGGAGCGTGCGGTAGACCGCGGCCGTGAGCTGGTCGCGGGACAGGCCGATGTCGAGGGCGATCGCCTTCGCGCCTTCGAAGAGCCGGTCGAGATGTGCCTCGAGGAAGGCCGGATGCCCGGCACTGACCCGCAGACCCTCCCAGACGCCGTCTCCCAGGACGAAGCCCGCGTCGAACACCGAGACGGTGGCACGCTCACGCGGCACCAGGTCGCCGTTGATGTAGACCAGGGTCTCGCGGTTGCGGGGGTCGTCAACGTGGTCGTGGGTGCCGTGGGTGCCGTGGGTGCCGTGGGTGGAGTGCTCGGTGGTCACCTTGGGAGGGTAGCCGGGTCCGGAACCCGTACCTGTGGTGCGTGGGCTCCTGGCGGCAGACCGTCGTAGCGGGCCCCGCCCAGGTCGCAGAGCTGGCGCTCGCTGACCCCGGGAGGAAGCTGGTCGGCGTCCAAGGTCCTTTCGCGCATCCCGTCGAGGTCGACCTCGGACTCGACCAGCCGCCCGGTCGAGGGGTTGCAGGTGAGGACGATCAGGGAGCGCAGGGACGTCTGCACGAACGGCCTCGTCATCGACACGCTCGGGTGGTCGGTGTCCAGGAGGGCCAACGCAGTTTCCGGGTCCCCGGCGTACCCCGGTGTCGCCTCGGTCTCGGTGACGACGTACCTGCCGAGCGGCACGCCTTCGAGCCTGAGGTGACCCATGCGCTCGTCGACGTCCGGAGGCTCGTTGTCCACGACACCCATGCATCTGTCGGGGACGTCGACCGCAGGCTCGCCGGTAATCGACTCGTCCGGCACATCGGTGCGGCACGCCTCGAAACCCGCGTGGCCGACGAGCGCCCCTTCTGTGTCCCGGGTGGTCCAGTCCATGGTGCCGCTGACGAACCTGCTCACCGAGCGGTCGCTGTTCCCGGCGCTGCCGTCTGTCTCCCTGACGAGGACCAGCGTCTCGTGCGGTGTGGGGATCCTCAGCCGCACACCGGCCTGCGCTGCGACCGTCCCCGCCGTGTCGGAGGTGAACGTCACGGTGCACCGACCGTCCTTGTCGAGGTTGTCGCCCTCCTGGGTGCGTGCGGTGGCGACGTTGCAGGTGCCCGCGTCCACCTGCCCCATGGCGCCGGCGTCCTCGTCGAGACGTACGGAGGCATGGCCGTCAGTCGCGGGGACGAACCCGTTCCCGTCGCCGAGGTCGACGTCCACATCGGTCACCAGCGTGTGGTGTACGCCGATGCCACCCACGCGGCCGTCGGAGATGCGGACCCGGGCGTCGACGAACCGCCCGCCCACGGCACCGCTGTTCTCCCCGGAGCCATCGGTCTCCAGGTGGAGCACGGTGTCACCAACGGGTACGTCGGCAGTCGCGAGACCCGTGACCATGCCTGAGCGCGTGGAGTCGAACGTCACCGCGCACGTGCCGTCGATGGTGCCGGCACCACCGCGGTCGGTGTCGCACGTGTCGTCGATCAGGTCCAGGGACGCGCCGTGGCTCGTCGTCAGCTGCACGTCGACGTCGGTGCCGTCGGCTGCGGGGGCACGGGCCCCGCCGACGGACTGCGTTGCGGTGACGACGAAGTCGTGGTCCTCGCCCACCTCGTAGACGTCGCTTCCGGTGATCTGGATCTGCGCGTCGCAGAGCTCGAACGGAAGGTGCACCAGGTCTCCGAGTTCGGCGCCCACATCGAACGACGACCTCGTCTCCGCGACGAACCCGCCGAAACACGGTGTCGTGCCGAACAGCGCCGACAGGTTGAGCACTCCCTCGAAGTCGGGCTGCCCCGGCAGCACGCCGGAGGCGGGTCGGTGCACGGGGCTCCAGGAGGACCCTGGGCCGATCAGCGATACGGGGCCCACGTTCGCGCAGACCGCGTCACCGGGACGGGCACTGTCGCAGTCGGCGAGCCGGCCCTGCCGGCCGCCGAGGATCGTCTGCAGCCGCCCCCCGATACCCGCGTCGCCACCGGAGCCGACCCACTTCAAGAGCCTGACCCGGACCCAGGTGCCTCCCTGCTCGTAGTGCGCCAGCACCAGCAGGTCACCGCGGTGGTGCCCTCCGCTGAAGCCGCCACCGCTGACCGGCGTGACGTCGCCCTTCAGGAGCCAGAACCCGAGGTTCGCCGAGCCCTCCACCGACCGGCGGTCGACGCCGAAGTGGACCAGGGTGTCGCCGCCCCGGCTGTGGCCCGCCACGTACGCCGCCGTCAGGTCCTCTTCGCCAGACGTGCTCTCGCTCCGGTGCCGCCAGCCGGAGATGTCGGCGTCGTC
>JBOHDD010000291.1:0-5654 GCA_050699155.1 Nocardioidaceae bacterium | reverse complement strand
GTCGAGGGAGCGCTCATAGCGGAAGCCCGGACGGATGCGGCGGAAGATCCGCGGCACAGTCTCCACGTTGTGGGCCAGCACCTCGGGGCGCGATCCGAACACCTCGGTGAGCTGGTTCGGTTTGGCGTCGAAGTCCGGTATCAGCAGCTCGACACCCGTGCCGGGGTTGAGCCGGTGGATCTCGCGGACGGTCTCGGCGTACAGCCACGCGCCACCGTCGGGCAGGTCGTCACGGGCGACTCCGGTCACGGTGGCGTACCGCAGGCCCATCGTCTGCACCGACTCGGCTACCCGCCGCGGCTCGTCGAGGTCGAGCTCGGCCGGCCTGCCGGTGTCGATCTGGCAGAAGTCGCAGCGCCGGGTGCACTGGTCGCCGCCGATCAGGAAGGTCGCCTCGCGGTCCTCCCAGCACTCGAAGATGTTGGGGCAGCCCGCCTCCTGGCAGACCGTGTGCAGGCCCTCGGACTTCACCAGCTGTTGCAGCTCGCGGTATTGCGGCCCCATCTTGGCCCGGGTCTTGATCCACTCCGGCTTCTTCTCGATCGGGGTCGCCGCGTTCCGCGCCTCGATACGCAGCATCCGGCGGCCTTCAGGAGCAACAGTCACGGCCCCAAGACTACGCCGCTGGGTGCAGGGAGCCACGAACCGCCCGTCCCGGGGGACGTTGCGTGGCTGCTGATGTCGGGGGACCGGGTGAACGCCTCCCAAGTCAGCAGCCGGGCCAGATGACTCTCGGCCAGCGGCACCAGCTCCGTCACGGTGACGTCGCGGCCGAGCTCGACGGAGAGGTTGCTCACGCCAGCGTCGGCGATCCCGCAGGGCACGATGCGCCCGAACCAGCCGAGGTCGCAGTCGGCGTTCAGCGCGAAGCCGTGCATGGTGACCCCCCGGGACACGCGGACACCGATGGCGCCGAGCTTGCGCTCGGGACGCTCGTCGTCGGCGGCGAGCCAGACCCCGCTGCGACCGGTCACCCGGCCGGCGGTCACCCCGAGGTCGGCGCAGATGCCGATCATGACCTCCTCGAGGCGGCGTACGTAGTCGACGACGTACACATGCCGTGGGAGTCGGCAGATGGGGTAGCCGACGAGCTGACCGGGACCGTGCCAGGTGATCTTGCCGCCGCGGTCGACGTCGACGACCGGCGTACCGTCGACGGGCCGCTCCTCCGGCTGTGTGCGCTTTCCGGCGGTGTACACCGGTGTGTGCTCGAGAAGCAGCACGGTGTCGGGCGCGTCGCCGGCGGCCACCGCCGCGTGCAGGGCGCGCTGCTGGTCCCATGCCCGCACATAGTCGACCGCGTCGGGCCCGAAGCCGACGCGGGTGAAAACGGGTCGATGCACTACGCCAGACTATCTCCGGCGAACGCCTTCACAGGACGAGGAGGGGCATGTCCACCGAACTGGACGCCGTCAGGGACCGTCGGCGGTGGTGGCTGTGGCCGCTGGTCGTCACCCTCGTCTGGTTGTTCGTCGGAGGTCCGCTCGGCGTGTTCGCGGGCAAGCTCAGCGAGGTCCAGACCAACGACAACGCGGCCTTCCTGCCGGAGAGCGCGGAGTCGACCGAGGTGCTGGACTGGCAGTCCCGGTTCTCCGACCAGGAGGCGCTGGCGGCCGTCGTGGTGTACGAGGACACCGCGGGGTTGGGGCAAGAGGCGCTGCCGTCCGTGCAGGCCGACCTCCGTGACATCGCCGGGCTCGACGGCGTACTCCAGGTCTCGCCGCCGATCCCGTCCGAGGACGGGGAGGCCGTCCAGGCGGTGGTCGCGATCGACTCCAGCATCGGCGACCAGGTGTCGGAGGTCGTGGACCGGGTCCGGGCGACGGTCGCCGGCTCCGGTGTCGACGCGGAGGTCTACGTCACGGGTCCCGCGGGCGTTCTCGCCGACTTCATCGTCGCGTTCTCCGCCATCGACGGGCTGCTGCTCGGTGTTGCCCTGGCGGTGGTGCTGGTGATCCTGCTGGGCGTGTACCGCAGCCCCATCCTGCCGTTCCTGGTGCTGTTCTCGTCGTTGCTGGCACTTGGTGTCGCCTCGGCCGTGATCTACGTGCTCGCGGACAACGGCGTACTCGACCTGAACGGTCAGAGCCAGGGCATCCTGTTCGTCCTTGTGGTGGGCGCGTCCACCGACTATGCGTTGCTGCTGGTTTCGCGGTTCCGCGAGGAGCTGCGCGAGCACCAGTCCCGGGTCACGGCGATGCGCCGGGCGTACCGGGGCGTGACGGACCCGATCGTCGCGTCGGGGCTGACCGTGATCATGGGCCTGCTGTGCCTGCTGCTGTCCGACCTGACCTCCACCAGGGGCCTCGGCCCCGTCGGCGCGATCGGTGTCGCCGGAGCGATGCTGTCGTCGCTGACCTTCCTGCCGGCGGCCCTGGTGCTGCTCGGTCGCTGGGCGTACTGGCCGTTCCGGCCGGCGCTGGGCTCCGCGCACCCCGAGGTCCGCGGCATCTGGGGGAGGGTCGCGGGGCTGGTCGGCCGGCGACCCCGCGCCACCTGGGTGGTCACCATGCTCGTGCTGGTCTCCGCGCTCGCGTTCGTGCCGACGTTCGAGGACGACGGTGTGCCGCAGAGCGAGGTCTTCCTCACCGACGTCGACTCGGTGCAGGGTCAGGAGGCCCTCGAGCGGCACTTCGACACCGACACCGGCACGCCGACCCTGGTCGTCGCGCCCGCCGGTGAGCTGCCGGCCGTGTTGCGCACGGTCACCTCGACCCAGGGGGTCGCCTCGGCGGTGCCGGTGACCGCGACGCGCGGGACCGCGACGCCGGGCGGGTCTCAGGGCCCTACTCAGGGCCGGTCGCAGGCTCAGCCGAAGGTGGTCGGCGGCCGGGTGATGGTCGAGGCCGCGCTGACGGCACCCGCGGAGAGCCCCGAGGCGGAGGAGACGGTCCGCGAGCTCCGCTCCGGCCTCGACTCGGTGTCGGCCGACGCGCTTGTCGGCGGCCAGACCGCGATCCTCGTCGACACCATCGAGACCACCAGCGACGACCGCAACCTGATCGTCCCGGTGATCCTGCTGGTCATCTTCGTAGTGCTGGCGCTGTTGCTGCGGGCCCTGATCGCGCCGTTGTTGCTGCTGGTGGCGAACGTGGTGAGCTTCGGGGCGACGCTCGGGGTGAGCGCCCTGGTGTTCAACCACCTGCTCGACTTCCCCGGCGGGGACCCGTCGATCACGTTGTTCGGGTTCGTGTTCCTGGTGGCGCTGGGGATCGACTACTCCATCTTCCTGATGACCCGGGCACGCGAGGAGGCGTTCAGGCAGGGCACCAGACCGGGGATGCTGAAGGCGCTGTCGGCGACCGGCGGGGTGATCACCAGTGCCGGCGTCGTGCTCGCGGCGACGTTCGCCGCACTCGGCGTGCTGCCGCTGATGTTCCTGGTGCAGATCGCGTTCATCGTCGCGTTCGGCGTGCTGCTCGACACGTTCATCGTGCGCTCGCTGCTCGTGCCCGCGATGTCGTTCGACGTCGGGCCCCGGATCTGGTGGCCCGGCATCCTCGGGCGCAGGATGCGGTTCCGGCGCTGACCGACGGGCCTGTGGACGACGATCCGCGTCCCGGCCCGGAGTCCGTCACGCTGAGGTATGCGCAGCCGTCTGGTTGCCGCGCTCAGCGTGGCGGTGATGATCGTCAGCGCCTCGGTGCTGGTGACGGCGCTGCGCGCACCGGCAGATCTGCAGCCTCGGCGGGAGTGGAGCGGGCCGCACCTCGCCCAGTCCCCACAGCCCTCGCACCCCTCGCGTCGAGACTGCGATGGTCCCGCGGCAGCTCTGCAGTCTCGGCGGGAGGGAGGGGCGTGGCGGGAGGTGCTGGCGGCGCTGGACCTGCTGCGGGCTCGGGCGTACGCCGAGTCCGACGCGAGGCTGTTGCGTGCCGTCTACACGCCGCGCTCCCGCGTGCTCCGCGTGGACCGGGCGCTGCTGCGTCGCTACCACCGGCGCGGGGTCCGGGTGACCGGGCTGCGGATGCGGGTCATCGGGCTGCACGTCGTGGAGCGCCGCGGCCGGCACGTCGTACTCCGGGTGCGTGAGCAGGTGAGCGGAGGCGTGGCGATCTCCGCTGGGGTACGCCGGATGCTGTCGGCCGACGAGCCCGAGACTCGGCTGATCACCCTGCACCGAGACCACGGCGCGGGCTGGCGGATCGCCGCGGTGGGCCCGCCGTGACCGCGCGTCAGCCGAGCCCGGCGGCGACCACCTGCTCGACGTCGCGGTGCCGGAAGTCGAAGCCCGCCTCCTCGAGCCTGGACGGCACGACGCGAAGACTGCCCAGCACCTCGCCGGACAGCTCACCAAGAGCGGTCCGGAGGACGACCGCCGGCACCCGGATCCTGGTGGGCCGATGCAGCCGGCGACCCATCTCGGCGGTGAACTCGGCGTTGGTCGGCGGCACGGGCGCGGTGAGGTTGAACGCTCCGGACGCCGTGTCCTCTGCACCCAGGAAGAGCACGGCGGCGACCCAGTCCTCGAGGGAGACGACGGAGAAGTACTGCTCCCCGCTGCCCAGGGGTCCGGCGAGACCGAGCCGGAACGCCGGGAGCATCAGCGGCATCGGGCCGCCCCTACGGTCCATCACGACGCCGGTGCGGAGGTGGCACACCCGGGCACCGGCCCGCTCGGCCGGCTCGGTCGCCGACTCCCACTCGCCGACGACGTTGTGCAGGAAGCCGCCCCCCGCGGGCTCGGTGCTCTCGCTCAGCACGGTGTCGCCGCGGTCGGAGCCGTATGCCGCGATGGCGCTCTGTGCGAGGAACGCGGGTCGCGACCCGACCGAGGCGATCGCATTCGCCAGCGTGGCCGTGGTGTTCACCCTGCTGTCGCGTACCGCGCGACGTTGCCCGGACGTCCACGGTCGGGCGAGCGGCGACCCCGCGAGGTTGACCACGACGTCCGCCGACTCGATCACGTCGAGGTCGACGCTGCCCTCGTTGGGATCCCAGCGCGATGCGTACGTCGAAGGGGAGTCCGACCGCACCAGGCGTACGACGTCGTGGCCGGCGCGGGCCAGACCATCCCGCAGGGCCGACCCGAGGAAGCCCGACGAGCCCGCGATCACATACCTCATCTCGCCTCATCCTGCCAACCGGTCGAGCTGTCGGTGCCGCCGCCCTGACAACAGTCCGACGGCTCACCGACAACTGTGCGGGTCACACGTCGAACCGGCCGGCCTCCAGCCGCTGCTTCACCTCGGTCAGGAAGCGCGCCGCGTCGGCGCCGTCGACCAGCCGGTGGTCGTAGGTCAGCGCGAGGTAGACCATGTGACGCACCGCGATGGTCTCGCCCAGGTTGGGGTCGTCGATCACCACCGGCCGCTTGACCACCGAACCGGTGCCGAGGATCCCCACCTGCGGCTGGTTGATGATCGGGGTGTCGAACAGTGCCCCGCGGCTACCGGTGTTGGTCAGGGTGAACGTCGCGCCCGACAGCTCGTCCGGGGTGACCTTGTTCTCGCGGGTACGCCGGCCGAGGTCGTCGATCTTGCGGGCCAGCCCGGCGATAGACAGGTCACCGGCATCCTTGACGGTTGCCACCAGCAGGCCCCGCTCGGTGTCGACCGCGATGCCGAGGTGCTCGGCGTCGAAGTAGGTGATCTCGCCCTTCTCGGTGTCGATCGCCGCGTTCAGCTTCGGGTGACCCTTGAGCGAGTCCACCA
>JBOHDD010000290.1:0-2378 GCA_050699155.1 Nocardioidaceae bacterium | reverse complement strand
CGAGCTGTGGCAGCAGGTGGTGACGCGGGTGATCACGCCGTACGTGCCGGCCGTGGCCTGCCTGACCTCGTTCGCCGCGTGGCTGGAAGGTCAGGGTGCGCTCGCCTGGTGTGCGGTGGAGCGCGCTCTCGACGCGGACCCCGACTACTCCTGGGCCCACCTCATCGTGCAGACGCTGGAGGGTGCGTTGTCCCCCGAGACCTGGCAGCCGCTGCCGTTGGAGGAGATCGAAGGCTTCGCCTCGTGACCCCGGGTCTGACAGGGTTGGATGGGCAGCATGGCTGCATGGTCCGCAGCCCCGTGCCCGAGGAGGCGTCATGGGTCAAGAGGTCGACAAGCGCCAGTTCACCCGTGAGGACCGGACGCGCTACCGCGCGAAGGTGCGACGCTGCCTCGACGTGTTCGCGCGAATGCTGCGCGAGTCACGGTTCGAGGCGGAGCGGCCGATGACCGGCCTGGAGGTGGAGTTCAACCTCATCGACGAGGCCGGCGACCCCGCGATGAAGAACACCGAGGCCCTCGATGCCATCGCCGACCCGGCGTTCCAGACCGAGCTCGGCCAGTTCAACATCGAGATCAACGTCCCCCCGCGTCGGCTGTCCGAGGAGGGGTTCGCCGGGTTCGAGACCGACGTACGCCAGAGCCTGAACGCGGGGGAGGAGCGGGCCAGCAAGGTGGGCGCGCACATGCTGATGGTGGGCATCCTGCCGACGCTGCGCACCGGTCACATGGCTGCGGACACGATCTCCAGCAACCCGCGCTACAGCCTGCTGAACGACCAGATCCTGGAGGCGCGCGGCGAGGACATCCGGATCGCCATCGACGGGTTCGAGCGGCTGACCGCGACCGCCGACACCATCATCCCGGAGGCGGCCTGTACGTCGACCCAGCTGCATCTGCAGGTCAGTCCGGACGACTTCCCGGCCTGCTGGAACGCCTCCCAGGCGATCGCCGGCGTGCAGATCGCCGTCGGGGCGAACTCACCGTTCCTATTCGGCAAGGAGCTGTGGCGGGAGACCCGGATCGCGTTGTTCGAGCAGGCCACCGACACCCGCAGCGAGGAGCTGAAGGCGCAGGGGGTGCGGCCGCGGGTCTGGTTCGGTGAACGCTGGATCAACTCCATCTTCGACCTGTTCGAGGAGAACGTCCGCTACTTCCCGGCGCTGCTGCCGATCGTCGACGACGAGGACCCGGTCGAGGTCCTCGACCGTGGGGACACCCCGAACCTGTCCGAGCTGCGGCTGCACAACGGCACCATCTACCGGTGGAACCGGCCGGTGTACGACGTCGTCCGTGACGAGCCACATGTGCGCGTCGAGAACCGCGTGCTCCCGGCCGGGCCCACCGTCGTCGACACGCTGGCGAACGCGGCCCTCTACTTCGGCCTGGTGCGTCACCTGGTCCGGCAGCAGCGCCCGCTGTGGAGCCAGATGTCGTTCAGCGCCGCGGAGGAGAACTTCCACGCCGGTGCCAGGCACGGCATCGACGCGCAGCTGTACTGGCCGGGGCTGGGCACGGTGCCGGCCGGTGAGCTGATGCTGCGGCGGCTGCTTCCGATGGCCGACGACGGGCTGTCCGCGTGGGGGGTGACCGCCGACGAGCGCGACCGTCTCCTCGGGATCGTCGAGCAGCGCTGCAAGGTGGGCAGGAACGGCGCCTCCTGGCAGGCCGAGGTCTTCCACCGGTGCTACGACAACACCGGACTCAGCAGGCTCGACGCGATGCGTCAGGTCGTGAACCGTTACCGGACCTTGATGCACTCCAACGAGCCGGTGCACACCTGGCCGGTGGACTGACGCAGCTCACCCGGCCAGGGCCGTCACCACCGGGCGCAGAGCGGACTCGGCGTCGAAGGTGTCGTCGGGGCGGGCGAGCTGGTCGGTGAGGAGCCCGTCGACGTACGCCAGCAGCAGCCTGGCCCGCTGCTCCGCCTCGGGGGCGCCGACCTCGGTCAGAAGGTCGCGGAGGAGGTCCCACCACTGCTGCGTCCAGGCACGCAGGGACGGCTGCAGCTCGGGTCGCACCGCGGCCTCCAGCAGGATCGCGTGCCGCGCGATCGTGAGCGTCCTGCCGGGGCCGAGCAGCTCGCGCACCATGGCCGCCGCGACGGTCACCAGGTCCTCCACCGAGGCCGGGGAGGGCGACGGCGCCATCGCGTCGAAGGCGCGCCGCTCGGTGGCCGACAGGTGGCCCAGGATGCCGTCCACCAGAGCCTCCCGGGTGCGGAAGTGGTTGGACGTCGTGCCGGGCGGAAGGTCGCCCTCGGCGTCCACCGCGCGATGCGTGAGAGCGCGGGCGCCACCACTGCCGAGCACGGTGACGGCTGCGGCAAGCACCTGCTCCCGTCGTACCGTCATGGCGGGCAAGCGTAGCCTCCC
>JBOHDD010000289.1:0-7625 GCA_050699155.1 Nocardioidaceae bacterium | reverse complement strand
CCGACCCCGAGGAGACCCAGGCCGCCGGTATGCCGGTAGCCGACGGGTACGAGCCCACCTCGCGGATCCCGCTGGCCGGTACGACCGCGGCCAACGGGCACAGCGGCTACGGTCATGCGGCTCGCAGCACCCGCCCGGACCGCACCCTCGACCCGGCCGTACCCACCGACGGTGGAACCGGAGCCACCCGGCAGATCCCCCAGACGCCGCCCACGTCGCGCACTCCGGTGTCGACGGTCGCGGCACCGGCGACGCGGACGGCGCCTCCGGCGCAGCACTCCCAACGCGGACGCGACTCCCAGGGGCCGCGGGGGTGGATGTGGTTCCTGCTCGTCGTCGTGGTCGTCGTGCTCGCCGGTGTCGCGTTCTTCGTCGGCCTCAACGCCGACGGCGACCCGTCCGGCCAGGAGGAAGACCCGCAGGCGGCACCGAGCAGCTCAGAGCGCCAGGCGCTGCGCCCGGTGGTGGTCACCTCGGCCACGGCCTGGGACCCCTTCGGCGAGGAGGGCGAGAACAACGAGGACGCCCCGCTGGTCCTCGACAACGATCCCGGCACAGAGTGGACCACGCTGACCTACGAAGGCGACTCCAAGTTCGGCGGTCTCAAGCCTGGCCTCGGTCTCGTCCTCGACCTCGGCAAGTCCGCGAAGGTCGGACGGGTGACCCTCGACCTCGGCGGATCGGGCACCGATCTCGACGTTCGGGCCGCGCCGTCGGGCGCGGGTGCACCACCCGCGGACCTCGACGGCTACACGACCGTCGGCTCAGCGAACGACGCATCCGGGCGGGCACGCGTGCGGCTCGACGACGGCGTCTCCACCCAGTACCTCCTGGTCTGGCTGACCAACCTGCCTGCGGAGAGCGCCGCGACGTACAAGGCAAGCATCAGCGAGATCGACGTCCACGGCTGACGGCCACCCCGACCATGGCCGCCGATCACGACCCCGAACTGGAGTCGGCGGACACTCACCTGCTCAGACGGCACGTCGACGGGGACCCGGACGCATTCGGTGCGCTGTTCGTCCGCCACCGTGACCGGCTGTGGGCGGTGGCACTGCGCACCCTCGGCGACCCTGACGACGCCGCGGACGCGCTGCAGGAGGCGATGCTCTCGGCGTTCCGCCGCGCCGAGTCTTTCCGAGGTGACGCCGCGGTGACGACCTGGCTGCATCGCATCGTGGTCAACGCGTGTCTTGACCAGGTACGCCGGAAGAAGGTGCGAGCGACCGAGCCACTGCCCGATGACGGTGACCACCTGGCCGAGCTCGCGGCACCGGAAGACACCGACGCGGCCGACCGGATGACCGAGCAGGACACGGTCCTCTCCGCCATGCGCACGCTCGCACCAGAACAGCGGCAGGCGCTGGTGCTCGTCGACATGGAGGGCTACTCCGTCGCCGAGGCAGCCGAGATGCTCGGATGTGCCGTCGGCACCGTCAAGAGCCGCTGTGCGCGGGGGCGGGCGCGCCTCCTCCCCCTGGTCCGGCACCTCCGGAACCCCGATGGCGCAGCGCACGTCCAACCGGTGGATGCGCCCAACCCGGCACCAGGAGGTGATGTGGCGTGAGCCACCCGGGCGTCGACGAGGTCGCCGAGCACCTCGAGGGTCTCCTGACCTCCGAGGCGGACGAGCGCGTCCGCGCGCACCTTCGGGACTGCGCGGACTGCGCCGCGGTCGCGCACGAGCTCGGCGCAGTGCCGGACACGCTGCGCGCAGCCGCCGCACCCACGTCCGCGATCCCGGGGCCGGTGGTCGAGCGGGTCGAGGCCGCCATCGCCGCGGAGTCCCGCAGTCGCTCGGGGCCGGCCGGGGTCCCCTCGTTGACGGATCGTCGTCAGCGGCGGCGACGCGCCGTCGGTGGCGCCCTGGTTGCGGCGGCCGCGGTGATGGTGGTGGCGGTCGGGGTGACCGAGGTGCTCGACGAGTCGCAGCGCAGCCAGACCGCGGCCGGTGAGTCCGGACAGGCGTCGGCCGGTCCGGTGCAGAAGCCGCTGGAGGGAACCGCGGAGGACGCCGCGCCGTCGACGCGCGGACCCGCTGGGCCCCGGGCCGCGCTCGGGGACAGGCGCCAAGCCGTGAGCGGGGACGGTACCGCGGCCCGGTTGGTCGACCGCGTCGCAGCGGGGCACCGGCCCGGGGAGTCGCAGCGGGAGCGTGCCGACTGCGTGGCCGCCGCACTTGGTGACGCTGGGTGGTCGGGTGCGTCGTACGCCGTGGTCCTCGGGGACGGCCGCGGTGGCGGCGGGCCCGGTGCGGTCGTGCTCCGACCGGCCGGTTCGCCGGGCCTCGGGATCCTGGTCGCGTGCGCGCCGGAGCCGCACATCCTGCTCAGACGACAGCTCGGCGAGTAGCGGTCGTGCGCCGGAGCGTGGGCTGGGCGTCGGGAATGTCGGCCGCCTAGGATCCGTTGGAGCACATGACGGAGCCCCACAGCGGTCTGAGTCCAGCAAGGAATCGAGGCGACGTGTCGAGCGACCTGCGCAACGTCATCATCATCGGATCCGGTCCGGCCGGCTACACGGCGGCGATCTACGCCGCGCGCGCGCAGCTGCGGCCGCTGGTCTTCGAGGGCTCGGTCACCGCCGGTGGGGCGCTGATGACCACCACCGACGTGGAGAACTTTCCCGGCTTCCCCGACGGCATCATGGGCCCCGAGCTGATGGACAACCTGCGCAAGCAGGCCGAGCGCTTCGGTGCCGAGCTGGTCGCCGACGACGTCAGCGCCGTGGACCTGAAGGGCGACGAGAAGGTCGTCACCGACTCCAGCGGCAACGCGCACATCGCGCATACCGTGATCCTGGCCACCGGCTCGGGCTATCGCAAGCTCGGGCTGCCCGACGAGGAGCGGCTGTCGGGGCACGGGGTGAGCTGGTGTGCGACCTGTGACGGGTTCTTCTTCCGGGAGCAGGACATCGTGGTCGTGGGTGGCGGCGACTCCGCGATCGAGGAGGCGACGTTCCTCACCCGGTTCGCCCGGAAGGTGACGATCGTGCACCGCCGCGACACCCTGCGCGCCAGCAAGATCATGCAGGAGCGCGCGTTCACCGACCCGAAGATCGAGTTCGCCTGGGACAGCGAGGTCGCCGAGATCCACGGCGAGGACGCACTCACCGGCCTGACCCTGCGTGACACCAGGACCGGCGACACCAGGCAGATCGAGGCGACCGGGCTGTTCATCGCGATCGGGCACGACCCACGCTCGGAGCTGGTGAAGGGACAGGTCGACATCGACGACGAGGGGTACGTCCTGGTCGACGGGCCGTCCACCCGGACCAACCTGCGTGGAGTCTTCGCCTGCGGCGACCTGGTCGACTTCCACTACCGGCAGGCGGTCACCGCCGCCGGCACCGGCTGCGCGGCCGCCCTGGACGCCGAGCGCTACCTCGCCGCCATCGAGCACGCGCCGTCGACCGCCGGTGACGCGGCACACACCGAGGCCGAGGCGCACGCCGACAGCAACACCGCCGACCTCGTCGAAGAGGTCCAGACCGCCGGCACCTGACCCCCGGCACCGTGAACTCCAGCACCGTGAACTCCGACTCGACGCAACGACACCTGAAGGAGCACCCGTGGGCGATATCCAGTCCGTCACCGACACCGACTTCGAGACCAGCGTGCTGAAGGCCGACAAGCCTGTGCTGGTCGACTTCTGGGCCGAGTGGTGCGGCCCGTGCCGCCAGGTCCAGCCGATCCTGGAGGAGATCGCGGCCGAGCACAGCGAGAAGCTGACCATCCTGAAGATGAACGTCGACGAGAACCCGCAGACGCCCGCGCAGTACCGCGTGACCGGGATCCCGACGATGGCCGTCTTCTCCGGTGGCGACCTGGTGAAGACCATTGTCGGCGCCAAGCCGAAGGCCGCCCTGCTCAGCGACCTCGGCGACGTGATCAGCGCCTGACCCCGCCGTTCGGCGGCGAGCGGTCGGGTCAGACGCGGGTGCCTTCGGGGACACGGTGGCGCAGCGGTCCCGCGCGCACCGGCTCCGGGCGGATCGAACCCAGCAGCCGCTCGAGGGCGACCTCGACGTCCTCCCGCCAGGTCAGCGCGTTGCGTAGCTCGAGCCGCAACCGCGGGAACCGTGGATGGGGGCGGATCGTCTTGAAGCCCACGGCCGTCAGGTAGTCCGCCGGTACGACGCAGTGCCCCGACTCGCCACGCTCCGGGGCCTCCTGGGGAGGATCGGCACCCTCGGCCAGGCCGAACGCCTCGATCGCCCTGATCCCGCCACGCTTGATCAGGTCCTTGGCCACTGTCTGCACGAGCATCCGGCCCAGCCCCCCGCCACGAAACTCCGGCAGGATCTGCGCCGTGATCAGCAGGACGGCGTCAGCACTGACCGGCGAGGTCGGGAACGCGACCGAGCGCGGTACGTGCGTCGGCGGCGCGTAGAGCACGTAGCCCGCGGCCGCTTTGTCGACGTACGCCAGACGACCGCACGAGCCCCAGTCCAGCAGGACGGCGGAGAGCCATGCCTCCTTCTCCAGCCCGGGGTCGCCAGCCTCGATCGCGCGCCGTCCCGCGACGGGGTCGAGCTCCCAGAAGACGCAGGTGCGACATCGCAACGCAAGGTCGTCGATGTTGTCGAGGGTGAGGCTCACCATCCGACGGGCCATGACGAGGTCTCCCAACGCTCACCGGCCGGGTTGTCTGCGGGGTCGCAGTGACGCCCCGCGCATGCGTGGCATGCTGCTATGCGGCATCGTAGACCCCGGTAGCAAGGCGGGGTCACTGAGCAGGAGCTTCCACCACATGCACCCAGAGCACCGGCATACGCCGGGTCGGCCGACGCGCGAGACCCGCCTCGACTCCTACGTCGACCGGTATGCCGCGCGCACCCACGGCATGACCGCCTCGGAGATCAGGGCGCTGTTCTCGGTGGCCAGCCGGCCCGAGGTGGTCTCCCTCGCCGGCGGCATGCCGAACATCTCCGGTCTGCCGCTGGACACGATCGGCGGTCTCGTCCAGGAGCTCGTCGAGCGCCAGGGCACCAAGGCCATGCAGTACAGCTCGGGCCAGGGTGAGCCGCGGCTGCGCGAGCAGATCTGCGAGGTGATGCGACCTGAAGGCATCGGCGCGCACCCCGACGACGTGGTGGTGACCGTCGGATCGCAGCAGGCGGTCGACCTCGTCACCAGGATCTTCTGCGACCCGGGTGACGTGGTGATCTGCGAGGCACCGAGCTACGTCGGTGCCTTGGGGGTGTTCCGGGCCTACGAGTGCGACGTCGTGCACGTGGAGATGGACGACGACGGCCTGCGTCCGGACCTGTTGCGGGACGCGTTGGCGTCGATCTCCGCGGCCGGCAAGCGCGCGAAGTTCCTCTACACCATCCCGAACTACCACAACCCGGCCGGTGTCTCGCTGTCGACGCCACGACGGCGTGAGGTGCTCGACATCTGCCGTCAGGCCGACCTGCTCGTGCTGGAGGACAACCCGTACGGTCTGCTCGGCTTCGCGGACGAGCCGTACCGATCGATCCGTGCCGACGAGAGCGAACGGGTGATCTACCTCGGCTCGTTCTCGAAGACCTTTGCACCGGGGATGCGGGTGGGGTGGGTGCTCGCTCCACACGCCGTACGCGAGAAGCTGGTGCTCGCGCAGGAGTCGGCGACCCTGTGCCCACCGACTTTCAGCCAGCTGATGGTGTCGGCGTACCTCGACGGGTATGACTGGCGTGGTCAGGTGAAACAGTTCCGGGAGTTGTACCTCGAGCGCCGCGACGCGATGCTCGGTGCACTCGACGACCTGATGCCCGACGGCACCACGTGGACCGTGCCCACCGGCGGCTTCTACGTCTGGCTGACGCTGCCCGACGGGCTGGACGCGAAGTCGATGCTGCCGCGGGCGGTCACCGAGCGGGTCGCCTACGTGCCCGGCACGGCCTTCTACGCCGACGGTTTCGGCAGTAGGTGCATGCGGCTGTCGTACTGCTACCCGACGCCTGAGCGCATCCACGAAGGGGTACGACGGTTGGCCGGCGTGATCGAGCAGGAGCTCGAGCTGCGTGAGGTGTTCGGAGCATCGCCGCACGCGACCTCCCCGTCCTACGACAGCCCCAACACGGACCTCACGTGAGAGTCCCGGGAGGAGGCCAGATGCCTGAGCAGATCGAGGGCCGCGTGGTGGTGCTCGCCGGTGGCCTCTCGCACGAGCGGGACGTGTCCCTGCGGTCCGGGCGCCGGGTCGCCCAGGCGCTGCGCGGAGCGGGGCTCGAGGTCGAGGAGCGCGACGTCGACGCGACACTGGTACCGGCACTGCGCGCGGACCGCCCTGGCTGCGTGTTCCCGCTGCTGCATGGCGAGACCGGCGAGGACGGCGCACTGCGGGAGGTGCTCGAGCTGCTGGAGGTGCCGTACGTCGGGTCCACGCCGGCGGCCTGCCGCGTCGCCTTCGACAAGCCGGTCGCCAAGTCCGCCGTCGAGCGGGCCGGGCTGTCGAGCCCGGCGTCGGTGGTGCTGCCGCACCAGACGTTCCGCGAGGTCGGTGCTGCCGCGATGATGGATGCGCTGCTGGCGCGGTTCGGGCTGCCGCTGGTGGTCAAGCCGGTGCGCGGCGGTTCGGCCCTGGGCTGTTCGGTGGTCTGGTCGGCCGACGATCTGCCTGGTGCCATGGTGGGGTGCTTCGCCTATGGCCCGGTGGCACTGGTGGAGCGGTACGTCGAGGGTGTCGAGGTGGCGGTCTCGGTGCTCGACGCCGACGCGGGCTCTCGGGCGCTGCCGGCGGTGGAGATCCGGCCCGACGGGGGCGTGTACGACTACAGCGCACGCTATACGGCCGGGTCCACCGAGTTCGTGGTGCCGGCCAAGATCTCCGACGAGGCCACGCAGGCCTGTGCCGAGGCCGCGGTGACAGCACATCAGGCCCTCGGGCTGCGGGACTTCAGCCGGTCGGACCTACTCGTGGACGCCGACGGCCGGGTGTGGTTCCTGGAGGTCAACGTCGCACCGGGGATGACGGAGACGTCGCTGGTGCCATTGTCGGTCGAGGCCGACGGGCTCGACCTCGGCCAGGTCTGCGCGGGTCTGGTGCACGCCGCTGTCGGTCGCACCGGCGCCGTCGGCTGACACTCTCGATGTGCTGGTGAACCGCCTCAGCGCCGGAGAGATTTGTCGATAAAGCGCTTTGTCTATCCAGCGCTAGATGGCTACGTCGCTTTGTGGGTCCATCATCTCCACGATGCGCTTGAGGTCGTCGAGGGAGGCGAACTCGACGGTGATGCGGCCCTTGGACTTGCCCAGGTCGACCTTGACCCTCGTCTCGAACCGGTTGCTGAGCCGATCGCCCAGCTCCACCAGGCCGGGGGCCACCGGGCGCTTGCCGCGGGTACGGCGGGAGGGGCCGCTGCCGTTCTCCCCGACCGAGATGATCTCCTCCAGCGCGCGCACGGACAGTCCCTCGGACACCACGCGCGCCGCCAAACGGTCCTGCGCCTCGTCCTCCTCAATTCCGACCAGGGCACGAGCGTGCCCGGCCGACAGCACCCCGGCGGCGACCCGGCGCTGCACCGGCGGTGAGAGCCGCAGCAGCCGCAGGGTGTTCGAGATCTGCGGCCGGGACCGTCCGATCCTGACGGCCAGCTCGTCGTGGCTGCAGCCGAAGTCGTCGAGCAGCTGCTGGTAGGCG
>JBOHDD010000288.1:0-3848 GCA_050699155.1 Nocardioidaceae bacterium | reverse complement strand
CGCCCGGGTTGGGCAGCGGCCCCTTGTCGATCTGGACGATGTCGCGCCAGCCGAGCCGCGCAAGGTGGTGCACCAGGCTGTTGCCGACGATGCCGGCCCCGATCACCACTACCCGCGCCGCTGCCGGGACGTTGCTCATGCGCCTGCTCCCCTTGTCCTACGGTGGCTGCTCAAGGTTTCTCAATGCGCAACAGGACGCGCTATGCGAAACACCGACAGGATGATCTCCGGCGTACCGCAGTGTCAAGGGACCGGCCCATGAGCACGCGACGGCCGTGCCCCGGTGGGGCACGACCGTCGCGGTGACGCTGTCGGTCGGGAGGTCAACGGGTCACGGTAGCCAGGTGTTCACCTTGTCCTGGTTGTCCTTCACCCACTTCTCCGCAGCGGCCTCCGGCGACATCCCGTCCTGCGCGATGTAGCCGGCGACGACGTTCTGGTCGTCGTTCGTCCACTCGAAGTTCTCCACCAGCTTGGCCGCGGGGCTGCCTGCCTCCATGAACTCCTTGCTGGCGATCTTGTCCAGGTTGTACGTCGGGTACTCGCAGTCGACCTGCTCCGGGTCGGCGTCGCAACCCGGCTGGTACGGCGGCAGCTGCACCTGCTCGAGCGGAAGTTCCTCGAACAGCCACTGTGGCTCGTAGAAGTAGCCGATCATCCAGTCCTTGTTCGCCTCGGCCTGCCGGAACGCCTGGATCAACGCGGGCTCGCTACCGGCGTACACCACCTTGAAGTCGAGGTTGAGGTTCTTGACCAGCGCCTCGTCGTTGGTGACGAACGAGGGGTCGCCGTCGAGCAGCTGCCCCTTGCCACCGGACTCCGACGTCGCGAACTGCTGGGAGAACTTGTCGAGGTTCTTCCAGTTCAGGACCTCGGGGTGCTCCTCGGCCAGCCACGGCGGGACGTACCAGCCGATGATGCCGGTGTTGCCGGTCGGCCCGACGCGTACGGCGGTCTGCTGCTGCTGGATGTACTTCTTCTTCAGGTCGGCGTGGCCCCAGTTCTCGATGACCACGTCGACCTCGCCGCTGCCGAAGCCCTGCCAGGCGAGCTCCTCCTTGAGCGGCTTGTACTCCACCTCGCAACCGAGCTCGGTCCGGGCGACGACGCCGACCACGTGCGCGGAAGCCTCGTAGCCGACCCACGGGTTGATTGCCATGTTCAGCTCGTCGTCGCACTCACCGGCTGCTGGGGCATCGGCGCTCTCGATGTTGCCGCCGCCGCAGCCCGAGAGCACAAGGCAGGCGACCGCTGTGAGCCCGGCCATCCGGCGGACTCGGCGATTCATCCCTCGCATGGTGTCTCCTTCATTCTGTTCGTGCCGCGGATGCGGCGGGTTCGTTGTCATCCCGAGTCGACGCGCCCGAAGCGGGCGGCCGTGTGCCTGGTGATCCGGTCGAGCATCACGCCCAGTGCCACGATCGCGATGCTCGCGGCCAGCCCCTTGCCGAAGTCCTCGAGCTGGGAGAACCCGGTGACCACGAGGAACCCGAGGCTGCCGCCACCGACCATCCCGCCGATGACCACCATCGAGAGCACCAGCAACAGCCCCTGGTTGGCTGCGAGCACGGTCGAGCCGCGGGCCAACGGCAGCTGCACCTTGCCGATCATCTGCCATCGGCTCGACCCGCTGGACTCGGCGGCCTCGACCGTCGCGGCGGGCACGCCCTTGATGCCGTCGGCGATGATCTTGATCGCCGCTGGGGCGGCGAACGCGATCGCCGCCATGATCGCGGTGAAGCGGCCGACGTTGAACAGCGCCACGGCCGGTACGAGGTAGACGAAGGGCGGGATCGTCTGCAGCGCGTCGAGGACCGGGCGGATCACCGTGTCGGCCCTCCGGCTGCGGCCCATCCACACACCGACGAGAAGACCGAGGAGCATCACCAGGACCGTCGCGACCAAGGTCATGGCCAGCGTCGTCATGGTGTCGTACCAGAGCCCCGTGCCCAGGATCACGGCCAGGCACACCACAGTGGTGAACAGCGGCCGGAGTCCGCCGAGCAGGAACGACAGCGCGACGAACACCGCGCACATCAGCCACCACGGCGACTCCGCCAGCAGGGACTCCAGCGGGTTCAGCAGGTTGAAGCTGACGAAGTTCTTCGCCGCCAGGGTGAACTGACCGAAGGTGTCCACGAAGCTCGCCGTCGCGGACGCCACCAGGTCGGCCAGCGGGGCCCCGAGGTTAGGGCTCTGCGGGAAGGCTGCGACCTGGATGTAGAGCCGGGACAGCACGACAGCGACGACGACCGCGACCGCCGAGCCGGCCAGCACGAGGCGCCGGACCCTGGGGTTCTGCCGAGAGCGCCTGAGCACCTCGCCGTGCTTGCTGGCGGCGGTGGTCACCCGGTCGAGCATGATGGCGAGGATCACGATGCACAGGCCGGCGACGCTGGCTCCGCCGACGTCCAGCGTCGACAGTGCCTGGAGGACCGGCTGGCCAAGTCCGGGGCCGCTGATCAGCGCGGCGATCGTGACCATCGACAGTGCGGCCATCGTGGTCTGGTTGACACCCACGATGATCGTCCTGCTGGCCATCGGCAGCTGCACCTTGCGCAACGTCTGCATGGTGGTGGACCCCATGGAGCCGGCGGCCTCCATGCTGGTCGGCGACACGGTCTGCAGACCGTGCGCGGCGAGCCGGACCATCGGGGCGAACGCGAAGATGAACGTGACCACCACCGCGGCCGGTGGACCGATGGCGAACAGCAGTGCCAGCGGAGCCAGGTAGGCGAACGGGGGCGTCGTCTGCATGGCGTCGAGCACCGGCGTTACCACCGTGGTCACCCGTCTGCTGCGGGCCATCAGGATCGCCAGCGGCAGGCCGATGATCACGCACAGCGCCACCGCCACCAGGGTGACGATGAGGGTGTTGATGCTGTCGGCCCAGTAGCCGAGGAAGCCGCAGGCGAGTAACGAGACCGACACCAGGGCGGCGATCCGTGCACCGGCGAGCGCGTACGCGACCCAGGCAAGCACCGCGATGACCCCGAGCCATCCGACCTCTGGGACAGGTCGCGGGAACGCGGGCTCGGCGAAGGTCTCCGCGCCCGTCTCGACCAAACCGTTCAGCCCGTCGCTGATCCCGCCGATGACGGTGTCGAAGAAGACGTTGGTGGAGATCAGGACCTCGACGTCGTTGCGCAGCTCGAAGAGCCAGCGGTGGAAGCCGTTGCTCTGTCCGGTGGCGAGGAAGAGGGTGTCGGTCCCCCGGAAGACGGCCCATCCGGCCACCCACACGACCAGGACGGCGCCGACGCCCATGAGTCGCCGCCGCTGGACCCTGTCCCTCTCGGCCGAGGTGACCGGTGCCCTGGCCGGCGCCTTGGTCGGCCGGGGAGGGGTGGAGACGGTCACGTCGCCTCCTCGGCGACGATGACGCGCAGCAGGTCGTCGTGGTCCACGACACCCAGCGTCTTGTCGCCGTCCATCACGCGCACCGGATGCTGGCTGCCGAGCGCGTCACGGGCCGCCTGTTTGACGACGGTGTCGGGCGACATCACCGGACCGTCCATCGGCTCGTCGGGGCGTGGGTCGCGCATCACCCAGCGCAGCGTCACCACGTGCGAGCGGGGTACGTCGCTGACGAAGTCCTGCACGTAGTCGTCCGCGGGCGCGGCGACGACCTCGTCCGGCGAGCCGATCTGCACCACCTCGCCGTCGCGCATGATCAGGATGCGGTCGCCGAGCTTGAGCGCCTCCTGGAGGTCGTGTGTGATGAACACCATCGTCTTGCCGACCTGCCTGTGCAGGCGGATGACCTCGTTCTGCATGTCGCGGCGGATCAGCGGGTCGAGTGCCGAGAACGGCTCGTCGAAGAGCATCAGCTTGGGGTCGACGGCGAG
>JBOHDD010000287.1:0-5336 GCA_050699155.1 Nocardioidaceae bacterium | reverse complement strand
CGTGGACCGCCGGATCTTCGGGATCGAGAACGAGTACGGCGTCACCTGCACGTTCCGCGGGCAGAGGCGCCTCTCGCCGGACGAGGTTGCCCGCTACCTGTTCCGGCGGGTGGTGTCGTGGGGGCGCAGCAGCAACGTCTTCCTGCGCAACGGCGCGCGGCTCTACCTCGACGTCGGTAGCCATCCGGAGTACGCCACGCCCGAGTGTGACGACATCATCGACCTGATCTCGCACGACAAGGCGGGGGAGCGGGTCCTCGAGGGTTTGCTGATCGACGCGGAGCGCCGGCTGCGCGACGAGGGCATCGCCGGAGACGTCTACCTGTTCAAGAACAACACCGACTCGGCCGGCAACTCCTACGGCTGTCATGAGAACTACCTGGTGGGTCGGCACGGAGAGTTCGGCCGGCTGGCCGACGTGCTGATCCCGTTCCTGGTCAGCAGGCAGATCATCTGCGGCGCCGGCAAGGTCCTGCAGACCCCGCGCGGCGCGATCTACTCGGTCAGCCAGCGCGCCGAGCACATCTGGGAGGGCGTCTCCAGCGCGACCACCAGGTCCCGGCCGATCATCAACACCCGCGACGAGCCGCATGCTGACGCCGAGCGGTTCCGCCGCCTGCACGTCATCGTCGGCGACTCGAACATGAGCGAGACCACCACGATGCTGAAGGTGGCCTCCGCCGACCTGGTGCTGCGGATGATCGAGGAGGGCGTGGTGATGCGCGACCTCACGATCGAGAACCCGATCCGCGCCATCCGCGAGATCTCGCACGACATGACCGGGCGACGCACCGTGCGGCTTGCCAACGGCCGGGACGTCAGTGCCCTGGACATCCAGACCGAGTACCTCACCAAGGCCCGCGACTTCGTCGACCGGCGGGACCTGCACACGCCGCTGGTCGACCGCGCTCTCGACCTGTGGGAGAGGGGCCTGAAGGCCGTCGAGTCCGGCGACCTCTCCCTGGTGGAGCGCGAGATCGACTGGGTCATCAAGCACCAGCTCATCGAGAGGTACCGGTCCACACACGGGATCCCGCTCAGCCATCCGCGGGTCGCCCAGCTCGACCTGGCCTACCACGACATCCACCGCAACCGCGGCCTGTACTACCTGCTGGAGAGGCGTGGTGCCGTGGCCCGGGTGACATCCGACCTGGCGATCTTCGAGGCGAAGTCGCGGCCACCGCAGACCACCCGGGCCCGCCTACGAGGGGAGTTCATCCGGCGGGCGCAGGAACGGCGTCGCGACTTCACGGTGGACTGGGTCCATCTCAAGCTCAATGACCAGGCGCAGCGCACGGTGCTGTGCAAGGACCCGTTCCGGGCCAACGACGAACGAGTGGAGCGGTTGATCGAGTCGATGTGACCGCCCTGCCGTGTCGGGCAGGGGCGGTGGCTAGGGTTGGCATGATCTCCCCCGTCCTGCGATGAGGTGTGCTTTGGTGCGACGACTTCCGGCTGTGCTCGTGCTTCCGTTGCTCCTGCTCGCCGCGTGCGGCGACGACGGGGGCGGCGCGGGCTCCGGAGGGGGCGCCCTCGATGGCGTCACCGTCACCGGGTCGGCGGGCAAGGCACCCAAGGTGAAGGTCGAGGAGGGATTCTCCGTCGACAGGACGACCACCGAGGTGGTCTCGCAGGGCGACGGCCCGGCGGTGTCCCAGGGTGCCACCGTGCTGGTGAACTACGTCGCGCTCAACGCCAAGACCGGCGAGACCTTCGACAACAGCTACAGCAGTGGTCAGCCACAGACGTTCACCCTGGCGCAGCAACAGATCTTCCCGGGCATCATCGACGCGCTGGTCGGCAAGCGCGCCGGCGACCGGGTGGCTGCGGCGATCCCTCCGTCGGGCCTGTTCGGCCAGCAGGGGAACCCACAGGCCAAGATCGGGCCGACGGACACGGTCGTGTTCGTGTTCGACATCGAGAAGGCCAGCGACCCCGACCCGCTGGAACAGGTCGAGGGGAAGAGCGGGCCGCTCCCGGCCGCACTCCCGCAGCTACAACTCGACTCCGACGGGACGCCGACCGGGTTCGAGGCCTCCGGGTCGACCGAAGCGCCCCCCGACCAGCTGCACGTGCACACGCTGGTCAAGGGCGACGGTCCCGAGGTGCAGCCGGGCGACCTGCTCACGGTCCACTACCTCGGCCAGATCTACCCCGACGGGAAGATCTTCGACCAGTCGTACACACGTGGCGCCCCGACCACCTTCCAGGTCGGCGCCGGAAGTCTCATCCCCGCCTGGGACACCGGCCTGGTCGGCATCAGGAAGGGGTCACGGGTGGTCCTCGCGGTACCCCCGGACCAGGGGTACGGCGAGCAGGGCCAACCAAGCGCCGGGATCAAGGGCGACGACACGCTGATGTTCGTCGTCGACATCCTGGGTGCGAGCTGAGCCGTTGGCGGCGATCGGAGAGGGTGAGCGTGTGACCGCACGCAAGAGCGAGCGGCTGATGAACCTTGTGATCTGTCTGCTGGTGGCGCGCACGTATATCAGCAAGGCAAGGATCCGCGACGTGGTGGAGGGGTACCGGGACCAGTCCGACGACGCGTTCGAGAAGATGTTCGAACGCGACAAGGAGGAGCTGCGCGAGGTCGGCATCCCGATCGAGGTGGGCTACGTCGACCGGGCCTTCGAGGACGAGCCCGGCTACCGCATCCGCAGGGACGCCTTCGAGCTGCCCGACATCCGGCTCGAGGCCGACGAGGCGGCGGTCGTCGGCCTCGCGGCGCGGGTGTGGCAGCACGCGAGCCTGGCGGAGGCGACGACCGGAGCGCTGGTCAAGCTGCGCGCCGGAGGGGTCGACGTGGACAGCCGCGCCCTGTCTGTGGTCGAGCCCCACCTGGCCGCACCCGAGCCGTCCTTCGACCCGTTGTGGGACGCGGTGCTGACCCGCACGCCGGTGCGGTTCGGCTACCGGCGCCCCGGTGGCGAGCCCGCGGTGCGGCACCTCGAGCCCTGGGGCGTCGTCTCCTGGCACGGGCACTGGTACACCGTCGGGCACGACCGGGACCGTGGTGCGGCGCGGATGTTCCGGCTCTCCCGGATCGAGGGGCAGGTGGCCGTCGACGGTCGCGCGGGGGAGTACGCCGTACCCGAGGGAACCGACGTGCGGGCCCTGGCCGCCAACCTGGCTCCCGACGAGCCCGCGCGCCACACGGCGACGATGCGGGTGCGCACCGGCAGCGGTTTCGCGCTGCGACGCAGTGCCACCGCGGTGGAGGCCCTCGACGACGGGTGGGACCGGCTGGTGCTGCCGTTCGCCGGTGTCGACGCGATGGCCGAGATCGTCAGCTCGCACGGCGCGGATGTCGTGGTGGAGCGGCCCGGCGAGCTGCGTGACGCGGTAGTGGCACGGCTGCGCGACCTTGCCGAGGTGGGCGCGTGATGGGTCGCAGCGCCAAGGACCAGGTCGAGCGGCTGCTGGCCCTGGTGCCGTACCTGCACGAGCGCGGCGGCGTCCGGCTGGAGCAGGTCGCCGGCGACTTCGAGGTCACACCGAAGCAGATCCAGGACGACCTGAAGGTGCTCTGGTTCTGCGGGCTGCCCGGCGCCATGCCCGGGGACCTGATCGAGGTGGACATGGAGGCCCTGGAGGGTGAGGGGGTCGTGCACGTCGACAACACCGACTTCCTCGACCGTCCGCTGCGCCTCGACGCGCGTGAGGCGCTGGCGCTGATCGTGGCCCTGAGGACGCTGCGCGAGGTCGCCGGCAGCCGGGAGCGCGAGGCGATCGACCGTGCACTGACCAAGCTGGAGAACGCGGCCGGGGACGCGGTCAGCGCACTCGACCAGGTCGAGGTGCGGATCGACGGGGCGGACCGGAAGGTCACCGACACCGTCAGTGCCGCCCTGCGGGACCGGAACCGACTGCGGCTGTCCTACTTCGTCCCCGCACGCGACGAGACCACCGAGCGTGACGTCGACCCGATGCGGCTCGTGGTCGCCGAGGGACACACCTACCTCGAGTGCTGGTGCTACCGGGCCGACGACACCAGGCTGTTCCGGCTCGACCGGGTGACCGAGGCCGAGCGGCTCGACGTACCCGCGGACCCCCCGGCGCAGGCGCGGCCCCGAGACCTGTCCGCCGGCCTCTTCCAGCCCTCGCCCGACGACATGCTCGCCACCGTCGAGCTCGCGGCGAGCGCACGCTGGGTGGCCGACTACTACCCGCACGAGAGCGCGGAGGACCTGCCCGACGGCGGGCTGCGGGTGCGGCTCAGGGTCAGTGACCCTGCGTGGCTGGTGCGGCTCGCGCTGCGGCTGGGCGGGCAGGCACGGATCGTGATCCCCTCGGAGGTGGGCCAGCGGGTCCGGCGGGAGGCGGCCAGGGCGCTGGAGGCGTACGACGCATGACCGCGCGATGACAAATGTCCGTGCTGGACTGAGTTATCGTCGGACTCGGCGTAGCATTGAAGAGGTCACCTGGATGAAGAGGACACCATGCATCTCGCAGTTCCCATGATTGCCACACCCCAGGGGTGGGAGTGGATCCTGATCTTCGCGGTCATCATCCTGCTCTTCGGCGCGGCGAAACTGCCACAGCTCGCACGTGGCACCGGCCAGGCTCTTCGCATCTTCAAGGCGGAGACCAAGGGCCTACGTGACGAGGAAACGGACGAGTCGGACAAGTCGTCATCGACCGAGAGCGAGAACCGCGAGCTCACCCCCGGTGAGCGCGCCTCGCAAACGCAGTCCACTGACGACACGGTCAAGCGCCCCAGCGACAGCTGACCGCGCGTTCGCCCGCGATGGCATCAGCCACTGCCGCCGCCGAGGGCGGCCGGATGACGCTTGCCGAGCACCTGCGTGAGCTCCGCACCCGGGTGTTCAAGGGCGTCGTTGCTGTCGTCCTCGCCACCGTCTTCAGCTGGTTCTTCTACGACTTCCTGCTCAACCTGCTGTTCGAGCCGTACCGCAACGGGGTCGAGAACCTCAGCGGCCGCGAGCTCGACGAGAAGCTCATCCAGGGCACCATCGCCGGCCCTTTCATCCTCCAGCTGAAGATCTGCGGGCTCGCCGGCCTCGTGCTGTCCAGCCCGGTGTGGCTCTATCAGCTGTGGGCGTTCATCATGCCGGGCCTGCACAGGAACGAACGCAAGTGGACGCTGATCTTCAGCGCCGTCGCCGGGCCGCTGTTCATGGCCGGTGTCGCCCTCGGCTACGCCGTGCTGCCCAAGGGCATCAGCATGCTGCTCTCGTTCACCGGGCCGGGTGTCGGCAACTACATCGACGTCAGCTCCTACCTCAGCTTCACGCTGCGGATGCTGATCGCCTTCGGTGTGGCCTTCGAGATCCCGCTGTTCGTGGTGCTGCTCAACCTGGCCGGTGTCATCACTG
>JBOHDD010000286.1:0-2748 GCA_050699155.1 Nocardioidaceae bacterium | reverse complement strand
CGCGAGGTGGCTCCGGCGATGCGACCGGTCGCACTGGTGCGGCGGACGAGAAGGTCTCCCAGGATGAGGCCGACAGGTCCGGGCAGGCCGGCCGAGACGCAGTGGTACGACGCTCCCGGCAGCGGCATGCAGTCCGGGTCACCCCGACCGAGGTCCCGGATGCCCCTGCTGCGCGTCTCGAGGATCGTCGCGAACGGCGCCGACTCCGGGAACGCCAGGAGCCCCCGCGACCCCCAGTGGACGGCCCGCTCCAGAGGCGCACCGAGGTGGGGTGTCCCCAGGCAGACCACGTGCCGAACCAGCGGCGCCCAGGCCAGGTCGCCGGCCGAGCCGCTTCGACATGCCGCGAGCGCCACCAGGCCGCCCATCGAATGGCCGACGAACGCGATCCGGCGCACGGCTGTGGGCCACCCTGCCACCAGCCGGTTCAGCCAGTCCGAGAGCAGCTCGCCGTTGCGCGCGATCGGCAGCCCGGAGTTGTAGCGCATCGTCACCGGCGTCCAACCGGTGTCACGTTCCAGCCGGTCGGCGTACGTGCCGCCACTGGTGGCGGCACCGCGTGTCCACGACTCGTCGTCCTCCACCAGCCCGTGCAGGAAGACGACCACGTCGCCGCCGGCGTTCGCGTACGCCGCGGCCAGGTCGGTGACGTCGTACCCGTCCTTGCGGGCGGCCATCGTGATCGCCATCGGATGCCGCGTCTCCTGCAGGGACTCCCCCACCAGACCGTTGACGACCGCGGCCACGCGTCGTCCCGCGGGCCGGGTGTCCAGGGCGCGACCGTGTCCCCTCCGATCGGCGTGCCGGAGGACGGCACCGGTCGCCCGCAGGCTCGCGCCGACGATCCCGTAGACCGACCCGCTCACCGCGTCGTGGGCGTACCGGCTCGGCAGCGACGCGGGCCCGGTCATCGAGAAGGTCCGCCGGCTCACGGCACGGTGCACGTCGCGCACCGTGCGCAGGACCAGCCGGTCGGCGTACTCGACCGCGAGTGCGGCCGCGGCATGCACCGTCGCCGGGCGGCGCGGCGTGTCCGTGGTTCCGGCCATGGGCACATACTGCCGGTATGCGCCGGTGGTGTCACCCGTGCCCCGGGCACGCTGAATAGGGTTGGTGACATGCCGCACCCCTTTGACACCGACGTCGAGGCCTCCGGGCTGTGCGCCTACGTCGACGCCGCACCCTCTCCGTTCCACGCCTGCCTGCAGGCTGCCCATCGACTCGAGGAGGCCGGCTTCTCGCGGCTGCGCGAGAACGAGGCCTGGCCGCGTGACCCCGGGAGGTACTACCTGCTGCGGGGTGGGTCGCTGGTCGCATGGAGCAGCGAGCACGCCGACGGACCGGCGACGCCGTTCCGCGTCGTCGGCGCGCACACCGACAGCCCCAACCTGCGCATCAAGCCACAACCGGACCTCTCCCGAGCCGGGTGGCAGCTGCTCGGCGTCGAGGTGTACGGCGCTCCGCTGGTCAACTCCTGGCTCGATCGCGATCTCGGTATCTCCGGCCGCGTCGCGCTGCGCGGTTCCGAGGGCGGCGTCGAGCAGCGCCTGGTCAAGGTCGACGACCCGGTCCTCCGGGTGGCCCAGCTCGCGATCCACCTCGACCGCGAGGTCAACGAGGGGCTCAAGCTCAACCCGCAGGAGCATCTGACGCCCCTCTGGGGAGTCGGTGGCTCCCCCGGGGACTTCCGGGCCTACATCGGCAAGGCGTGCGAGGTCGACGCCGATGACGTGCTCGGCTGGGACCTGATGACCCACGACCTGACACCCTCCCGGCGGATCGGCCGCGACCACGACCTGGTCGCCGCCCCGCGGCTCGACAACCTGGCCACGAGCTACGCCGGGATGCAGGCGATGGTCGAGGCCGCGTGCTCGACACCGCAGCGACCCTGCGTACCGGTGCTGGTGCTGTTCGACCACGAGGAGGTCGGGAGCATATCCGAACGTGGTGCGTTCTCGACGCTGCTGCCCGCCGTACTCGAGCGGGTCGTCCGGGCGGCCGGGGGCGAGCGCGACGACCTCCACCGGGCGCTGGCGGGGTCCGTGATCGCCTCCGGTGACATGGCGCACGCCACGCACCCGAACTACGCCGAGCGGCACGACCCCGAGCACCGGGTGGCGGTCAACGGCGGCCCGGTGCTGAAGATCAACGCGAAGCTGCGCTATGCCACCGATGCGCTGGGAGCGGGGGCGTTCGCCACCGCCTGCGAGCAGGCCGGCGTACCCGTGCAGCGTTTCGTCTCGCGATCGGACATGCCCTGCGGCTCGACGGTCGGCCCCATGACGGCGGCACTGACGGGAGCCACGACCGTCGACTTCGGAGCACCGACGCTGTCGATGCACTCGGCGCGGGAGATGTGCGGGGCACAGGACCCGGCGATGTACGCCGGTGCGCTGGCGGCGTTCCTGGCGCCGGCCTGAACAGCCGCTCGAGACATCGGAGGTACGCCGTGGGCAGAGCCGACGTGGAGGTCAAACCGCTGCACGCGACCCAGATGGAGGCCACGCTCGACCTCTTCGACCTTGCCTTCGGGCACTCCAGCAGCAGCGACGAGCGTGAGTCGGAACGGGTGATCCTGGACGACGCCCGCATGCTGGGGGCCTTCGACGGCGACCTGCTCGTGGGTACGACCGTTGCGCTGCCGCTGCAGATGACGATTCCCGGCACCGTGCTCGGTGTCGCAGGCGTGACGGGGGTGTCGGTTCTGCCCACGCATCGGCGACGCGGCATCCTGAGCACCTTGATGCG
>JBOHDD010000285.1:0-6122 GCA_050699155.1 Nocardioidaceae bacterium | reverse complement strand
GCAGCGGCCGGGGCGTGCCCAGCGAGACGATCGCGACCACGGTGTCGTGGTGCCGGCTCCGGCCGATCCTGTCGCCGTGTCAGGCGACGCTGTCGCGACCGTCGCGGTAGAGGCACAGCCCCGACGTCCGGAAGGGCTCCCCGAGCTCGTCGGCGTAGTGGCTGCTCAGCGCGTCGCGGGCCTCGGTCAGGAGGGGGTCGGGAAGGGCGTCGTCCTCGCCGTAGAAGCACAGCAGCCGCGGGACGTCAACCATCCGTTCGTACATCTGCCGACGCTCCGCGTGCCACGGCACGTCGTCGACCAGCCGCGCGAACAGGTCGGCGGACCCGGTGACCCAGCCCGGCCGCAGGTCGACCCAAGCACCGTGCGCGAGTGGCGTACGCCGGACGGCGGCCCCGAGCGGCCCGAGTGCGGTCTCGGCGGCCTCGTCCAGCAGTGATGCCTGCAGGGCCATGCGCATGGCCACCACGATACGCCGTCTTCGAACATTTGTTCTAGCATCCTCGCGGCGTCGGCTGCCCGACCCTCAGGAGCGAGCCACCTCGGGTATCCCGCGCAGGGCAGCCGCGAACCGTTCGTCGGGCACCTCCTCGTCGACGAGCCGGCCCGAGAGATAGTCGTCGTAGGCCGACAGGTCGAAGTGCCCGTGTCCGCACAACGCGGTCAGGATGACCTTCTCTTCGCCGGTCTCGGCGCATCTGCGTGCCTCGCGGACGGCCGACGCGAGCGCGTGGGTGGGCTCCGGTGCGGGCACGACACCCTCGCTGCGGGCGAAGAGCACGCCCGCGTCGAAACACTCCGTCTGCGCCACGGCCTCGGCACTGATCAGCCCCTGGTCGTACACGTGGGACAGCAGCGGGCTCATCCCGTGGTAGCGGAGACCACCGGCATGGATGGGGTCGGGCACGAAGTCGTGGCCCAGCGTGTGCATCTTCATCAGCGGTGTCAGACCCGCCGTGTCGCCGAAGTCGTAGGCATACCTGCCACGGGTCAGCGAGGGGCAGGAGGCCGGCTCCACGGCACGGATCTCCGCGCCCATCCGGCCGGCGATCTTCTCCCGAAGCAGCGGGAAGGCCAGGCCGGCGAAGTTCGACCCACCTCCGGTACAGCCGACCACCAGGTCGGGAGACTCACCGATCTTGGCGAGCTGCAGAAGCGCCTCCTCACCGATGATCGTCTGGTGCAGCAGGACGTGGTTCAGGACGCTCCCCAGCGCGTACCGGGCAGCGGGGTCCTGCGCGGCCACCTCGACGGCCTCCGAGATCGCGATCCCGAGGGAGCCCGGATGCTGGGCCTGCTCGTCGAGGACGGCTCGTCCACTCGCGGTCAACGATGACGGCGACCGGTGCACGGCAGCGCCGAAGGCCTCGATCATCATCCGCCGGTACGGCTTCTGGTCGTAGGAGGCGCCGACCTGCCAGATCTCGCACTCGAGCTCGAAGAGTGCGCAGGCGAACGCGAGGGCGCTGCCCCACTGGCCGGCACCCGTCTCGGTCGTCAGCTTGGTGACCCCCGCCTTCGCGTTGTAGAAGGCCTGGGGCACGGCGGTGTTGGGCTTGTGCGAGCCGGCCGGTGAGACGCCCTCGTACTTGTAGAAGATCTTGGCCGGTGTGCCGAGCCTCTTCTCGAGGCGGTGTGCGCGGTACAGGGGTGAGGGCCGCCAGAGGCGGTAGACATCCTGCACCTCCGGCGGGATGTCGACGTATCTCTCGGAGGTGACCTCCTGGGCGATGAGGTCGGGCGGGAAGAGCGGCGCCAGGTCGTCGGGGCCGACGGGCTCCATCGTCGCGGGGTGCAGGGGAGGCGGGGGAGGTGCCGGGAGGTCGGGGATCAGGTTGTACCACCGGGTCGGCATCTCGGACTCGTCGAGCAGGACCTTGTGCTGGACGGGAGGCTGCGTCATGCGGCGGATGCTAGTGCGCGGCGGGCACCCTGCGCGACGTCCAGCACGTTCCCTACGGCAGGCACAGGGCCTTGCCCGAGGTCGGTCAGGGTGACGATCAGGGTTCTCCACGATGTCTCAGAGAACACTGCGGGCGAGCCTGGACGCATGACTCCACAGCCGTATCACCCACGTCGACGATTCCGACCGTTGCGCTGGTTGCTGCGCTTGCTGGTGGTCGGGCTGGTGCTCCTGGTCGGACTCGTCGCGCTGCTGGCGTGGGCGTGGGCCGCCGTACCCGTGAGCACCGTGGGCGACGTCCGTTTCGAGCAACCCCTGCGCATCCCCGAGCTCGCCGAGTCGCGTGTCGACGCGCGCGGGCGACGCGTCTTCGAGCTGACCGCCCGTCCCGGCGATACCGAGCTGCTCCCGGGTACGACGAGCCGCACGTGGGGGTTCAACGGGTCCTATCTCGGTCCGACACTTCGCGCCTCTCGCGGGGAGGAGGTCGCCGTCCGGGTGACCAACCGGGTCGACGAGGACACCAGCGTGCACTGGCACGGGATGCACCTGCCGGCACGGATGGACGGCGGCCCGCACCAGCCGATCGCTCCTGGCGGGACCTGGCGGCCGCACTGGAAGGTGGACCAGCCGGCGGCGACGCTGTGGTACCACCCGCACCCGCACGGTCGCACCGAGCAGCACGTGTACCAGGGCCTGGCCGGGATGTTCATCGTGGACGACTCCGGGTCCCCTGTCGCCGGGCGGCTGCCACACGAGTACGGCGTCGACGACGTCCCGGTGATCGTGCAGGACAAGATGATCGACGACGAGGGCGAGCTGGACACGGGTGGCAGGTTCCTCGGTGGCACCGGCATGCTGGGCGACACCATCCTGGTGAACGGAACGTACGGGCCGTACCTCGACGTCACCACCGAGCGCATCCGGCTACGGCTGCTGAACGCCTCGACGGCGCGGGTCTACGACTTCGGGTTCGACGACGACCGCGCCTTCGACATCATCGCCAGCGACGGGGGGCTGTTGCCCCATCCTGTCCGGCGTGACCGGGTCACGCTGTCACCGGGCGAGCGGGCTGAGGTCGTGGTCAGGATGCGGCCGGGCGAAGACGCCGTACTCCGCTCGTACGCGCCCGACGTGGGTGGCGGCCTCTTCGGCAGGTTCAACGGCGGCGACGACACCTTCGACGTACTCGAGCTGCGCGCTGCCGCAGACCTCGGCCGGTCGCCCCGGCTGCCCACCAGGCTTGCGCCGGCGCCCGACCTGGACGTCCAGGACACGAACGCCGACCGGCGTTTCGAGCTGTCCGGTCGTCAGATCGACGACAAGAAGATGGACATGTCGCGGATCGACGAGACGGTCGAGCTCGGCACCACCGAGGTATGGGAGGTCCACAACCGCGACGGGGAGCAGCACAGCTTCCACGTCCACGACGTGCAGTTCCAGGTGCTCTCGATCGACGGTGCGACGCCACCGCCTGAGCTCGCGGGCTGGAAGGACACGATGTTCGTCCGACCGGGTACGACGATCAAGGTCGCGATGCGTTTCACCGACTACGCCGACCCGGACACGCCGTACATGTACCACTGCCATCTCCTGATGCACGAGGACCAAGGGATGATGGGGCAGTTCGTCGTCGTCGAGCCCGGTGCGAGCGCCGGCGAGCCTTCCCACGCCCACTGACTCCGGCCCAAAGCGTTGAGTGGGGTCAGCGGCCGCCGCCGGTGCGCCCCCGGCGTACGCGGCTCCGCGCATGTGCCTGGGTGACTATGCAGAGGACGAAGGCGACCGCGCACTGCGGGACGACGAGCAGGGCGTAGCCGACGAGCGCGAGACTCACGTTGGAGAGGCTCTCCGGGCCGGTGTCGCCCAGGAAACGCACACCCAGCGGCAGGTGCGACACGAACCCCGCGACCAGGACATAGCCCACGACGACCGCCTTCGCCGGCCACGCCCGACGTCCGGCCACGACGGCACGGACCTCCAGGACGACCGCGATCGGCATCACCGCGAGCAGGACGACTCCAAGGAGAACGGGCATCAGGTCTCCGGTGCCTGCCCACCAGCGACCGGAGATGTCGATCCCGTACTCGAACGCGACCACGCCCACCATCCAGGTAGGAAAGACCAGCCCCGCCAGGAGGTGCGTCCCCCAGGGGAACCCCGCCCGGGGGTGCGTCACCGCTGCCTACGGGATCGCAGCCACCGTTGGAGCGAGGCAGTCAGACGCACCGGGGCGTCGTACTGGATGAGGTGACCTGCGCCCTCGATGAGATCCAGCTCGGCGCCCGGGATCATCCCGGCCAGCCGGGTCGCCCTGTCCTCGGGTATCCAGCTGTCCTCACGTCCCCAGATGACCTTCACCGGCAGGGCGATCTCGCCGTACCGGTCCTGGACCTCGTCGGTGAACCGCTCGTCGGCCTCGGCGATCTGGCGGTAGAACGCCGACTGCCCGTCGGGTGACAGCCACGGCGCGGTCAGAGTCGCCATCTGCTCCACCGACAGGCCCGGATGGCTGGCCGTGCCGATGTAGGCCTCGAGAGCGCCGCGGTGGACCACCCCGGGCAGGGACGCGAAGACCTCCGAGCTGTCGGCGACAAGCCGGAAGAACTCCGAGCCCCAGGGACGCAGCGCCACCACGTCGACCAGGGCCAACGAGGCGTACGGTGCGCCGTGCAACAGGTGCGCTCGGAGCGAGACCGCGCCGCCGTAGTCGTGCGCGACCACGTGTGGCTGGGTGAGACCCCAGTGACGGAGCAGGTCGGCGAACAGCTCGGCCTGGATGCCCAGGTCGACGGCATGGTCGGGATGCTTGCTGGACTGGCCGTAGCCGGGCATGTCCCACAGATAGACGGTGAAGTCATGGCTGAGGGCATCGGCGTACAGCGACCACAGCCGCGACGACCAGGGCGTGCCGTGACACATCACCACCGGCGGCCCGTCACCGCGACGGGCCCATGCGACGGAGCGACCTTGCCAGTCCAGGCGTTCTATGAGCTGCACGCCCGGATGCTCTCACGGGATGCGCCCCCGGTCCTACGCGCGCCCTCTCGCGCTGGGTGCCGTGGAGGTAGCAGCGAAAAATCCGTTGCCCGTGGCCCCACAGGCCCGGTACTGTATCGATCTAGACTGAATCGATCCAGAAGTCCAGGAGGCCACTGGTGGGACGGGTGACGTTGCAGACGGTGGCTGCCGCGGCCGGGGTGTCGCGCAGCACCGTCTCGAACGCGTACAACCGGCCGGACCAGCTGTCCTCGGAGGTCCGTCATCGGGTCCTCGGCACCGCGCGTCGCCTCGGGTACGCCGGACCCGACGCGGCCGCCCGCTCCCTGCGCAGCGGGCGGGCGGGAGCACTCGGAGTGCTGTTCACCGAGACCCTGTCGTACGCCCTGTCGGACCCGTACGGCGTCGAGTTCCTGCGCGGACTCGCCTCGGTCGCCGAGGTACACGCCACGGGCCTGCTCCTCGTACCGCTCGACGAGGTGGACAGCGAAGCCGCCTGCACGGCGACCCGTCAGGCCGTGGCCGACGGGTTCTGCCTGGAGTGTGTCGACGAGTCCAACCCGGTCGTCGACGTCATCCTCAGCCGTGGGCTCCCGCTGGTGACCACCACCGCGCCGGTCGAGCGTGACGTGGCCTTCGTGGGGATCGACGAGCGAGCGGCGGCTCGCAGCGCTGCCGAGCACCTCTCCCGGCTGGGCCATCGCAGGGTGACCGTGGTCGTGGACGGACGTCCACCTTTCGGGGCGCAGGGGTTCCTGCCCTTGCAGCGAGCCGTCGACGAGGCGGTCGACCGCAACGCCAAGCTACGGCTGCTCGGGTTCTGCGACGGGCTGCCTGTTGCCGAGATCGACGTTGCGGCCGCCCGGCGCAACAGCCGCGAGGACGGGCGGCAGGCCGCGGCCGCGATCCTCGACCAGCGCGACCGCCCCACCGCCATCCTCACGATCAGCGACGTACTGGCCCTCGGGGTGCTCGACGCCATCAGCCAGCGTGGGCTGGCACCCGGACGTGACGTGTCGCTCGTGGGCTTCGACGACATCCCCGCCGCAAGCGACGCGAGGCTCACCACGGTCCGGCAGCCCGTACACGAGAAGGGTCGTCTCGCCGGCCTGAGCCTGCTCGACCCTGATGCCGTACCGGACCGTCAGGTTTCCCTGCCCACCGAGCTCGTCGTCCGGGCAAGCACCGGACCAGCGAGCTCCTGACACGCATCGGCAAA
>JBOHDD010000284.1:0-4471 GCA_050699155.1 Nocardioidaceae bacterium | reverse complement strand
CAACTCACCTTCAGTGCGGTCTCGTAGGTGAGTTCTGCCGGTCTCGACGGCGGTGAACGGATGGGTGGTGGCGGGCGTCAGGTCACTCGCACTGCGACGACACCGGCCACCGACCCGGCCAGCGCCTCGGCAAGGCGCCGCTCGTGCTCGTCGACAGGTCCCGCCAGACTCACGACCCCGTCCGTCACCTCGACCAGCCAGTCGACTCTCTCACTGCGGACCAGCTCGTCCACGTCCTGGCGAATGCTCTCGTCCCGCCGGGCTAGGACGCGTACGACGTCCCTGCGGCTGACGACGCCGACCACTCTGCCGCCGTCCACGACCGGCAGGCTCTTCACCACCGTCGCGGTCATCAGGTCCACGGCGTCGGCCAGGTCGCTGGCGCTGGACACCGTCAACACTGTGCGCGTCATCACCTCGGCGACGGTTCGTGCTGGAGCTGACGCTGTCACGTGGATCGGGATCATGTGCGTCCGGACATCGGGCAGCACCCCCTCCCGTACCAGGTCGGCCTCACTGACGACTCCGACGATGCCGTCTGCGTCGTCGACGACGGGCAGCGCTGTGATGGCGTGTTCGTCGAGCAGCCGCAGCGCTTCACGCACCGACGTGTCCGCCGAGACTGTGAACGCCGGCGAGCTCATCACCTCGCGGACCAACACGGCCGTCTCCTCACCCGGCGGCTTCGGCGGTGAGCGGAGGCTCGAAGGCCTGCTCGTACGAAGCCGGGACCACCACGACCGGACAGGTCGCGTGGCGTACGCAGTGCTCGCTCACTGAGCCCAGCACCGCGCGCTTGAGCATGCCCTTGTGCTCGGTGCCGACGACCAGATAGGCAGCAGAACGAGAGCAGTACAGCAGTACGTCACCGGGGTCGCCCTGGATGACCTGTCGCGACACGACGGGCGCGGCCGGCACCGTCCGCAGAACCTGGGCGACCGACTCGTTCTGCGTCCGCTGAGCACGGTCACGTGCCTCATGGGCAGTGACCGGGCCGGCGAGCGACTCGTGCGGCCCGAACCAGTTCCAGACAGTGACGACCTCGACCGCGCACCCGCGGGCAGCGCCTTCGCGGATCGCGAACTCCAGTGCTGCATTGCCGGCAGCCGTGCCGTCCACACCGACGACGATCGCCGGTGACCTAGTGCTTTCCATGACGTCTCCCTTGTCGCCGCCGTTGAGTGGGACCACTGGTCCCTCGTCTTCATCATCTGCGAAGTGCGCAGGAACCAGCAGGGCTGCAGGTCACGCCTGTGTGGGACTTCCGTCCTCTCTTGCTGCGCCTACAATTCCGGCTGTGAGCTCCCAGGAGGAGCCGCTCGCCGAGCTTCTCGAGCGAGTCGGCGAGCGCGTGCGCGAGCTGGTTGCGGCCGAAGAACGTGTGCGGGCGCTCCTGGACGCGGTGCTCGCCGTCGGTGGGGAGCTCGACCTGCATGCGACTCTGCAGCGCATAGTCGAGTCGGCCGCCCGCCTTGCCAGCGCCCGGTACGTCGCCCTGGGGGTGCTCAATCCTGAGGGCGATGGGTTGGTCGACTTCATCACCCACGGTGTAACCGAGGAGCAGCGAGCGTTGATCGGCCCGCTGCCGCGAGGGCACGGCATCCTGGGGCTCCTGATCAGTGACGCACGTCCGATCCGGTTGAGCGACCTGGCCGAGCACGGGGCGGCGTTCGGATTCCCCGCGCACCATCCACCGATGAGTTCGTTCCTGGGTGTCCCGGTCCGGGTTGGCGAGCGCGTCTTCGGCAACCTCTACCTCACCGAGAAGCAGGGTGCGGCCGACTTCAACGACGAGGACGAACAGGCGATTGTCGCGCTGGCGGCCGCGGCCGGTGTGGCTGTAGACAACGCACGGCTCTACGAGCAGGTTCGGCGACGCGAGCGGTGGCAGTCCGCAACGGCGGAGATCCAGGGCGCCCTCTTGGGCCGCGTCGACCGCGCCGACGCGCTCACGCTCGTCGCTTCTCGTGCTCACGAGACGTCCGGTGCGGATCTCTGTCTGGTGGTTCTCGAGCAGGATTCGGGCGAGCTGACTGTCGAGGCGGCTGCAGGGTCGTCGGAGGAGCTGGTCGGCTGCGCACTGCCGAGAGACGGTGCCCTGGGCGACGTGGTCGACCACGGAGCCACCGTGCATCTTGCCGAAGGGGTCGACGTGTCGGGACTCGAGGGGATCGCATCGGCGATGCTGGTCCCGTTCACCGGTCCGGGTGGCGCGGGAGGTGCACTGCTGGTCGGCTCCTCGACCCCACAGGGTGACCGCTGGTTGGAGGAGTCGGATGTGAAGGCGCTGCGTGGCTTCGCCGCTCAGGTCGCGCTCGCGTTGGACAGGGCCCAGGCTCAGGAGGACCGTGCCGCGCTGGCCGTCTTTGCAGACCGCGACCGCATCGCCCGAGACCTGCACGACCTCGTCATCCAACGGCTCTTCGCCACCGGGCTCTCGCTGCAGGGCCTGGCGCGTCTGGTGAAGGACGCGGGTGCCGCGCAGCGCCTCGGAACCGTCGTCGACGACCTGGACGAGACCATCCGGGACATCCGCGGCACCATCTTCGAGCTGGGCCGCACCGATGACGTCCAAGACCTGCGCGGCCAGATCCGTGACGTCGTCGCCGACGCGGAGATGACGCTGGGATTCCGGCCCAGGCTTACTCTGCAGGGACCCCTGGACACCCTTGTCCCCGATGCCGTGAGGCCGCACCTGCTGGCGGTGCTGGTCGAAGCCTTGTCGAACGCCGCACGACATGCGGAGGCGGGGCACGTCGAGGTGCGCGTCGGTGTCAAGGGCGAGGACGGGACCGGACTGGTGGTTGCGACGGTTCGTGACGACGGCAAGGGGTTCGGCGCCCAGGAGCGGGAGAGCGGGCTGCGGAACCTGCGCGAGCGAGCGGCCAGCGTCGGCGGCACGTTCGAGGTCGAGTCGGCTGTGGGTGAGGGGACCACACTGCAGTGGCAGGCGCCGTTGAGCGCGGCTGTCGTGTGACCCGCGTGGATCCTGGGAGTCAGGATCCATTGCTCACGTAGCGGCCCGTCATCGCCCGGGGCCTGAGGCGGACGAAGAGCATTCGCTGCCCACCGGCCCACGGCTGTGGCATCACCCGCCGCAGGCGAGCAACAGTGTCCGGGTCGTCAACGGTCGTCGCCTCTGCCCGCACCACGATGCTCCAGCCACGCAGCCGTTCGTAGTCGACCCGGTCGATCTCGAACACCACCGACTGGCCGTCGATCTGCCTGCCGAGGTCGGTGTACGGCGCCGTGCGGAACATGATCTCGCCGTCGACGAGTGCATAGTTCACCGGAACGATCTTGGGCTGCCCCTGAGCACACCACACCACGCGTCCGATACCACTGTCGGCGACACGCTCCCGACATTCCTCCGCTGACATCTCGATGAAGCCCGTGCTCATGGTTCCTCCCGACGTACCAGGCGCATACGCTCGTCGTACTGCGTCCTCGTCTCCATCGTGTGACCCGCCACACCGGACCCCTAGAGCCGAAAGACCCGGTTGCGGGTGCCGTGAGGCACATCGGGGTGGCGAACGTGCTGGTACAACAGAGGAATGGAAACGACGTCCGAGGTCATCCGCGTCTTCCTGTTGGATGACCATGAGGTGGTTCGTCGCGGGCTTCGTGAGCTCCTCGAGGCCGAAGGCGACATCGTGGTGGTCGGGGAGTCCGGGTCTGCCCAGGAGGCCGCTCGGATCCTCCCCGCCACCCGACCACGGGTCGCGGTGCTCGACGGTCGCCTTCCCGATGGTTCGGGGGTCGAGGTGTGCCGCGAGGTCCGAACCGTCGACCCGACGATCCAGGCGCTGATCCTCACTTCGTACGACGACGACGAGGCTCTGTTCGCCGCGATCATGGCCGGCGCTTCGGGGTATGTGCTCAAGCAGATCACCGGCACCGACCTGGTGGATGCGATCCGTCGCGTGGCGGCCGGCCAGTCACTGCTGGACCCTGCGCTGACGCAGCGTGTGCTCGAGCGGGTGCGTAGTGGCCCGCCGGAGCCGACCGAGCTCAAGGGCCTGACAGAACAGGAGCGCCGGATCCTGGCGCTGATCGCCGAGGGTATGACGAACCGGCAGATCGGCGAGAAGCTCTACCTGGCCGAGAAGACGGTGAAGAACTACGTCTCGAACATCCTGTCCAAGCTGGGCCTCGAGCGCCGTACCCAGGCCGCAGTCCTCGCCGCCAAGCTGCTGCGCTGACCGACCCCACCTTCGCATGTACGCGCGGACGGCCGAGTGCCATCAGCACCCGGCCGTCGCCTCCCCCGGCAGAACTACTTGAGCCAGCCGTTCCTCGCTACGAGGGGCGTCCTTTCCCACTGCTTGCCGAGGCCCAGGGTGTGTCCGGCGTTGGCGAGCACCAGCATGACCAGCACCAGGGCGTAGACGAGGTGGTCGTCCATGAACGGGTTGTTCTCCAGCCGCAGCTCGGCACTCCACATCAGGACCAGCAGCAGTGCGCCTGAGGC
>JBOHDD010000283.1:0-2240 GCA_050699155.1 Nocardioidaceae bacterium | reverse complement strand
CCGGCGACCATCCATCTACGAGCGCCGTTGCCGACGCCCTCCAGCGGCCTACCCGTGAGCTCGGGCGGGCAGCCCTCGGTCGCTCACGCAGGCCGGCTGCTCACGCAGCGGGCCCTCTTGGCCTTGCTCCGGGTGGGGTTTACCCAGCCACCCCAGTCGCCTGGGGCACTGGTGGTCTCTTACACCACCGTTTCACCCTTACCCACGCCCCGACGAGTCGGAGCGACGGGCGGTCTGTTTTCTGTGGCACTGTCCCGCGAGTTTGCCTCGGGTGGGCGTTACCCACCACCCTGCCCGGTGGAGTCCGGACCTTCCTCGGTGCGTCGTGGGTACGACACAACGCGGTCGCCCGGCCGGCCTGTCCGTCGTACGCAGCCTACTAGGGCTGCAGGTTGAAGCGACGCATCGAGGCATGGCCGTCGGCGTACCAGGCGATCTCGGTGATCGACCCGGGGGTGAGCTCCATCCGATGGATGGCGTCCAGCGGCGCGCCCAGCGCCGACCGGACCAGCAGCTTGATCGGCGTGACGTGGGTGACCGCGACGACGGTGCGGCCGGGGTTGGACGCGATGAGCCTGTCGCGGGTACGCCGGACCCGCCGCGCGACCGCGTCGAAGGACTCCCCTCCGGGCGGCTTCGCCGTGGACGACGAAAGCCACGCCTCCAGCTCGACCGGCCACTTCTCCTGCACCTCGGCGAAGGTGTGCCCGTCCCAGTCACCGAACGACGTCTCCCGAAGCCCGTCCTCGACGACCGCCTCGAGCCCGAGCACCTCACCGACGTGTGCTGCGGTCTCTCGGGCGCGGGCCAGCGGAGACGTCACCAGCACGTCGACCCCGTCGTGGTCGCGCAGCCACGCGGCGGCCGTATGCGCCTGCGCGACGCCTGTCTCGTCGAGGGAGAGGTCCTCGCCCCCGGTACCGCTGAAGCGCTTGTGCACCGAGTGGCTGGTCGCCCCGTGACGCAGCAGGACCAGCGTCGTCGGCTCGCCGAGCTCGGTGTTCCATCCCACCATCGGGTTGACCTTCGCGGTGCCCTGGACCGGGGGCTCCCCGCCCCCGTCCGCCGCGTCGAGGGTCTCGTTGAGCAGCCGGTCGGCATGTGCGTTCTGTGCACGGGGGACCCAGGTCCAGGTGACGCCCGGTGGTGCGAGCCGTTTCGCCTGCAGGGCCAGCGGCCGCATGTCGGGGTGCTTGACCTTCCAGCGACCGGCCATCTGCTCGATCACCAGCTTGGAGTCGAGGCGCACCTCGACCTCGGCGTCCGGGGTGTGCTCGCGGACCATCTCCAAACCGGCGATCAGGCCGCGGTACTCGGCGACGTTGTTGGTGGCCTCACCGATCGGCTCCGAGCGCTCGTCGAGGACCTCGCCGCTCTCGGCGTCGCGGAGCACAGCGCCGTACGCCGCCGGCCCGGGGTTGCCCCGCGACCCACCGTCGGCCTCGACGATGACACGTCGGTACGCCGACATCAGATCCCAGACTCGGCGGTGCGCACCAGGATGCGCTGACACTCCTCACAGCGCAGCACCTCGTCGTCGGGCGCGGCGGCGATCGCGCGCAGGTCGGCCGCATTGAGCTCCAGCCTGCAACCCTGGCAGCGCCGCTGCACCAACGCGGCCACGCCGACGCCTCCGTGGGACGCGCGCAGCTTCTCGTAGAGCGCCATCAGGTCGTCGGCGATGCCCGACACGATCTGCGCCCGCTCCCTCTCGGCGGAAGCCACCTCGGCGTCGATCTCGGCGAGTGCCACGTCGCGCCGCTGCTCCAGCTCGAGCACCACGTCGTCGTGACCTGCGATCGTGGCCTGCAACCGCTCCAGCTCGGCCTGCGCCGACTCCAGCCGCTCCATCACGTCGAGCTCGGCGTCCTCGAGGTCGGAGATCCGCCGTTCGAGCGTCTGCAGCTCGTGCTGGAGGCCTTCGAGCTCCTTCGGCGATCCCACCTGGCCCTTGTCCAGCCGATCCTGGTTGCGCACGCGCCTGGACTTGACCTGCTCCACGTCCGCGTCAGCCTTGCGCTGCTCGCGGGACAGGTCGTCGACCTCCGTCTGTGCGACCACCAGCTGGTCGGATGCGGCCTCGTGCTCCTTCTGGATGTCCGCGATCTCGGCGTGCTCGGGTAGCGTGCGCCGACGATGGGCCAGCCGGTCGAGGCTGGAGTCGAGCTCCTGCACATCGAGCAGTCGCCACTGGGCGAACGTTTCGGCTTTCAGGGGTCAGCTCTCCTCGGTGTGGTCCT
>JBOHDD010000282.1:0-3837 GCA_050699155.1 Nocardioidaceae bacterium | reverse complement strand
CACCGCAGCACCGAGCACGATTCCCAGCAGTTCGATCATGTCGACCTCCCACCTCGAGCAGGGGCCCTGTCCCGATCGTATGCCTCGATCTGCCCCGCAGCCACCACGACCACAAAACACCCCCGTTCCGGAGTACGCCGTACCCCGAATCGAGCGCGAGCGGGACGGACAGCGCCAGGCGACCGGAGGTGTCCCAGTTGCAGGTATCTGCGCGCTTGGTCGCTGCTGGGCGTGTCGTCCGCCGTCGTGACCGCGCCGACTTTGGCTGCTAATCTCCACTCGGTCGTCGTCACAACGCACCCGCAAGCGGTCGAGTGAGGCCGCGGGTGGCCCTGCCCGTTGTGGGCGTGCTTCGGGGAGCGTCCGCCAGACCTCTCGGAGTCGACATATGCGCCACCGCGCAACTCGTTCATTGCTGCCGGTCCTCCTCCGCCGTCGTTGGGGAGCGGGTCAGGCACGTCACCGGCCAGTCCTCCGACCGAGCCTGCGGGTGGCGTGCGCGTTCGCAGCTGTGCTGGTGCTCGGGGCGGGCGTGCTGGTCGCCGCGGATGAGCTGGGGGACGACCGTCCGGTCCCGACTGCCGACGGTCTGTCCACCGCACCCGACCGACGTCTGTCGGTCGCCTCGCGTGGTGTCCCGCGGCAACCGCTGCCGTCGAGCGGCACCCTGCCCCCACAGTCCCCGACAGCTGACTCTGCCCGGTCCCCGAAGCACACCGCCGGTGACCAGATGCAGCCAGACCTGACCCCAGCACCCCCATCGGCGGATACGCCGAGCTCTCCTGACAGCCAGCGCACGTCCGACCTGGTGCCGGACCCGCGCCTGAGCCTCACCCTCTCCGCGCAGCCGACCACGCCCACGCCCGACCTCACGCCCAGCACCTCACCCAGCACCTCACCCGGCACGTCATCGGGTCCCAGCGAGTCGGGGTCGCCGACACCGTCCAGGAGTGCGACACCGCGCGACGTGACAGCCCCGCAGACGACCCTGCATGACGGTCCCACGCTCACCGACGACTCAGAGTTCGTGTTCAGTGCGGACGAGAGCGCCACGTTCGCCTGCAGTCTCGACGGCATGCCGTTCCGTCCCTGTTCGTCGCCGACGGAGTACGACGACCTGAAACCCGGTCAGCACACCTTCGCGGTCAGAGCCACCGACGACGCCGGGAACATCGACCGGACTCCCGACGAGTGGACGTGGCGCACCCTCGGGCTCGGGTTGGACGACGCTGGGTCCGATGACGGGTCCAACGGCGCTGGGGTAGGGACAAGCCTGGACGGTGGCTAAGCTCACCTTCGCAGGACGTTGCCCGATTCCCCTCCTCAACAGGCAATGCCTTCGTAAACTCCCTGGGTGTCCCGCGCCTCCCGCATCCTCGTCTCGCTGGCCTGTCTGGCCCTGCTGAGTGGCGGCTTCGGCGTGGGCGTGACAGCCCCGGCGACGGCCTCAGCGACGACGCTGTGCTGGGGGTACGACGGATGCCGGCAGCTGGGGATGCCGAACGCCGGCTACAAGGCGGCGAGCGGCACCATGTGGTGGCAGATGTACGACGGGCACAACTGTACCAACTACGCCGCGTACCGCATGGTCAGGAGCGGCCTCCCGAACGTCCGGCCGTGGACCGGTGCCGGCAACGCGACCTACTGGGGCACGTCCAACCCACGCCTGACCGACTCCACACCCAGAGTGGGGGCAGTCGCCTGGTGGGCGGCGAACGTCCGGCCGGCAGGCTCGTCGGGGCACGTCGCCTACGTCGAGAAGGTGGTGTCGGCCGACGAGATCATCGTGTCCCAGGACAGCTGGGGAGGGGACTTCTCGTGGGCGAGGATCACCCGAGCCGGTAGCAGCTGGCCGAGCGGCTTCATCCACTTCAACGACGTCCGGCTCGACAACACCATCCTGCCCACCGTCTCTGGGACACCCCAGGTGGGTTCCGTGCTCACCGCGTCGCACGGAGCCTGGAAGCCGGCCGGCGCGACGTACAGGTACCGGTGGCGCGCCGACGGGGTCGCGATCGCCGACGCAACCGGTCCGACACTCACCCTGCGCCCTGCCCAGCAGGGCAAGGAGGTCTCGGTGCGGGTCACCGCGTCCAAGCTGGGCTACCGGAGCGGGTACGCCGTCTCCGCGAGCACACCCGCCGTCCGACCAGCCGTGCTCACCGACAAGGCCGTGCCGACCATCACCGGCGAGCCGGTCGTCGACTCCACGCTGACCGCGTCGCCGGGAGTCTGGACGCCAACCCCGACTGCGCTGACCTACCAGTGGGCGGCGGACGACACGCCGATCGCCGGGGCCACGACCCCGACACTCACGCTCGGCCCCGAGCTGGTGGGCAGGACGCTCTCGGTCACCGTGACCGCGTCGCGGAACGGCTATCCCGACGATGCGTCGACCTCTGACCCGACCGCGCCGGTGGCACCGGGCACGTTCACGGCAGACCCGCCCACGGTCACCGGCACGCCACACCCCGGCGAGACGCTACGACTCGTTCCGGGAGACGTCACACCGGCAGGTGCCAGAGTGTCCGTCCGATGGCTGCGCGCCGGGGTCCCGGTCCCGGGCGCGGCGGGACCGACGTACCCCCTGACCACCGGCGACCTCGGTGCCCGGGTCACCGCGCGGGTGCGGCTCACCAAGCCCGGCTACACGACTCTGACCCGGCGGGCACAGCCGACACGACGGGTGAAGGCGCTTGCGAGGCTTCGGGTGCGAACCGAGCCGGGGCGGCGCCGTCTGCACGTCACGGTCGGCGTCACCGCCGCTGGGGTCAGCCCCGTCCCGGGCACCGTGGCCGTCAGGTCGCGCGGCCGGCTCCTCCGAACACTCACCCTGCGTGGAGGCGCGGCGGCAGCCACGCTGAGGGACCTGCCGCAGGGCCTCCGGCCATTCATCGTGCGCTACCGCGGGAGCGAGAAGGTGGCCGCCTCGACAGTGAGTCGAACCGTGCGGATCGGCTAGCAGCACGCCCCGGCGGCTGCCGACGCTCAGGAGGCCTGCTGTGGCGGCGGGCGCCAGGAGGGGTCGCGGCCGGTCAGGCCGATGACCCTGTCGAGCAGCGGCGCGTCGTCGGCGACCGCCACCGGTGGCCCGAACAAGCCGGGGCTGCCCTGTGGGTTCTCCGCGACCGAGGCCCGCACGAACTCGTACGCCGCCTGCAACAGGTGCGGGTCGCAGTCGAACTCCTGGCCGCTGGCGACGGCGATGTCCCAGCCGTGTACGACGACCTCGTCGAGCGCGACGACACCGGCGACCTCACCGGGGAGGTCGAGACCACCCGCCTGCGTCATCCCCGACCATGCCGCTCCGTCGTTCCAGGCACTGGCCAGCCCAGCGAGCCGTTCGGGGATGCGCGTACGCCAGTCCGGCGCCAGCTGCGACCGGTCTGCGGAGGGAGCCTGGCTGCCGCCCGGCGTGGGCGTCTTCGACGCGGCGGCGGTGAACGCGAGCGACAGCCCGTCGACGTGGTCGAGCAGGTCACCCAGGCTTGTTTCGCTGCACGGCGTCGGCGCCGTCAGTTGGTCCTCGCGGATGCTGCCCACAAGCTGGGCAAGCACCTTCGTCGCGGGTTCGAGGTCGAGCATGTCACTCCTTCGGCAGGCTGGTGGTCACGCTGGAGGACTCCCGGCGCGACGAGAACTCATCGGGCGTTCCGCTAAGTGACGGGGTACTACGGGGAAGCGGCGGGATGCAACCGCCGGGGGTGTTCGGGCGTCTTCATAAAAGAGGGGGCAAAGGACTCAGGGGGCTTCCATGCAGTTTCCACGTTTGCGGTTCGTGCTGTCCTCGGCCGCGTTGCTGGCCGCGACAGCGACGGTGTCGACCGGGCTGGCAAC
>JBOHDD010000281.1:0-2047 GCA_050699155.1 Nocardioidaceae bacterium | reverse complement strand
TCAGCAGTCACGGTCCCTGCCTTCTTTCCCCGGTCGACCAACGCCTGAACGTCCGGGTGTTCGAAGACGTCAACGGGCGACTTCCTGGACGTGCTGGACGACACGAACGACCTCTCGTCTCTGGCGGAAAGAACGCGGCGCCACCAGGCGACGACCGCTGCAATAGATCATTGTGTCACGCTCTCCAAGCAGACCAAGCCACGGACCCGCCCGCTAGGCGCGGCTCTTGGCCTTCATCTCCTTCTTGAAGGAGCGCACCCGCTCCAGCGAGTCGGGGTCGACGACGTCGGCCACCGAGCGGTACGCACCCTCGTCCCCGTAGCTCCCGGCCGCCTCCCGCCACCCCTCTGGCTGCACACCGAGCTGCTTGCCGAGCAGGGCCACGAAGATCTGCGACTTCTGCTTGCCGAACCCGGGCAGCGCCTGCAGGCGGCGCAGCAGATCCCGTCCGGATGTCGCCTCCGACCACAACCGGGCGGTGTCCCCGCCGTACTCGTCCTCGACGTGCACGGCGAGCGCCTGGATACGACCGGCCATCGACTTCGGGTAGCGGTGCACGACCGGGGGTACGGCGCACATCGCCGCGAACTCGTCCGGGTCGGCAGCGGCGATCCGGGACGTGTCCAGCGTGCCGAACCGCTCCTTCACCTTCGCCGGTCCCGCGAAGGCGCGTTCCATCGGGAACTGCTGGTCGAGCAGCATCCCGCAGAGCAGCCCGAAGGGCTCGGTGCTGAGCACCGCGTCGGCCGCGGGCTCCTGGGCGATCTGGATGTTCATGGCAGCCTCAATCGGACTCACTCGTACTCACTCGGAGGACTTGACCGCGAGGACCGGACAGGCGGCGTCCAGCAGCACCCGCTGCGCGTTGCTGCCGAGGATGAGCTTGCCGACCGGCGATCGGCGACGGAGCCCGATCACGATCATCTCGGCGTTGGTCTCCTCGGCCACCCCGACCAGGTCCTCGGCCGGGTCGAAGCCCCGCACCAGCTGGCGCACCTCGTGCTCCACGCCGGCCTTGTCGAGCTCGTTGCGGACCTCCTCGAGCTCTGACTCGGACTGCACGGCGTCCTCGCGTTCGAAGTCGCGCCCACCACGGTGGGAGTTGATCACCACGAGTCGGCAGTCACGCAGGCGCGCCTCGTCGGCTGCTCGCCGCAACGCGGCCCGGCCCTCGGGCTTGGGGACGTACCCGACGACAATGCTGCCCATTGGCTGGTCCTCTCACTGCGTTGTGATGGGTGAACGCTACCCGACCTCGCTGCACTCGGGCTTGTGGACGTCCGGCCCCGTCGGCGCGGCGCCTCGGCACGATGGACGCATGAGCCGTCCGACCGCGGTCGTGCACCCGTTGGCGCCCTGGCTGCGTGCACGCGTGCTGGCGCTGCGGGCAGCCACCCGTGCGCGTAACTTCCCCGGTCTGGTCGAGCTCGTTCCGGGCGGAGCCACCGCCACGTCAGCACCCACCGCGGGGTGGACCTACGGTGCCGAGCGCACCGACCACGCGCTGCGGGTGGACGTCCTCGTCCGGCTGATGACCGACTGCGGTCTGCGAGGCGTGCGGCGCGTCAGCCTGGTGCACGTGCGCGGGGGAAGGCACGAGCCGACAGACTCCGACCTCGGCTGGGCCGCGGCGGCCGGTGTGGCGGCCGCCATCAGCGGTGTCGAGCTGGCGACCGCGCTCTCCCTGAGCCGGTGGGGCTGGCGCGACCTGGCCAGCGGCGAGGAGTGTTCGTGGGTGCGACCGAGAGCACGGGCCGGCGCTGCATGAGCGCCCCGATCCCGCGGAGCACCACATCCCGCGGCGGTGCAGCCGCACTGGCGTGCGCGAGCCGGCCCACCGCCCGGGACCCGGCGGCGTACCGCCGCCCTGCACGGTTGCGTTCGCGGTCGTAGCGCGCCAGGGCGGTCGGCACGTCGACGCTCTCACCGAGAGCCCGAGCCAGCGCGTCGGCGTCCAACAGGGCCTGACAGGCTCCCTGGCCGAGATGCGGCGTCATCGCGCGTGCAGCGTCCCCCACCAGCGCGACCCGTCCGGACACCTGCGACG
>JBOHDD010000280.1:0-2849 GCA_050699155.1 Nocardioidaceae bacterium | reverse complement strand
AGTCGTGGGCGTGCCGGTGGTCTGGCGGCAGCCCGGCGTGGTCGGCCACGGGGTCGAAGTGGGTGACCGAGACCGGAGGCAGGCCCGCGCGTTGCTGGTAGCGGTAGATCGGCGTCCCGTCGGGCCGCACCGTCCGCAGGCTCGAGGCGGGTCCTGGTGAGTCCCCGACCGAAGAACGTCCCATGGCTCCCGACTTTCGTGCTGCCCCGGAACCGCAGGATGTCCAAGGCTGAGAGGTGACTACACCAGGTCTATCACGGGGCACCGAGACCAGCCCGCCACCGAGCACAGGGAGCACCCAATGACAACCCAGCCCGACGTACGCATCCTCGACCAGCGCACGCCGGAGGAGCGGGACCGCCCGTTCCTACCGGGCATGGGACGGACCTGGCTCCTCCCGCTCTACGACGTCTTCACCCGGGTGGCCGGCGTCGGTGCGCTGCACGAGCGTGCGGTCGCGCTCGCCGGCTTCGCGCCCGGGCAGACGGTGGTGGATGTCGGCTGCGGCACCGGCAACCTGTCGTTCGCCGTGCTCGCGGCTCAGCCCGCCGCCCGGATCACCGGTCTCGACCCGGACGGAGACAGCCTGCGCCGCGCCGCGCGCAAGGCGCGCCGCCGACGCGTGTCCCTCACCCTCGTCCAGGGGTACGCCGACCGGATCCCCGCCGAAGACGGCTCGCTCGACCACGTGGTGTCGTCACTGGCGCTGCACCACGTGGACGACGACGGACGGGTCGCGTTCGCGCACGATGCCCTCCGCGCCCTCCGCCCCGGCGGAAGGATCACCGTCGTCGACTTCGGCGGCCCGGCGCAGGACGCCGAGGGCGCCGGCCCCTCCGCCCACTCCGCTCACGGCCACGGACCAGTCCACGCCCTGCGACACCTGCCCGGCCTCCTACGCTCCCGCGTGGCGCAGAGCCCGGCCGTGGCGCGCAACCTCGGCGACGGCATCGTCGCGCTCCTCGCCGGGGCCGGGTTCGGCGACGCCCGCGAGGTCGAGCACCTCGACCACCGGTTCGGTCGAGTTACCTTCGTGCAGGGGACCCGTCCCTAGGCGACTGCCATGTGAGCCCGGCGCCGTTCGGGCGTCCTGAGCGCTGTCGCTGTTCCTGAACCGCGGTCGGATGCAATGGTGGCCCGGGAGGTCGAGGACGTGACCGCTGCAGGTGTCGTTGTGGGTGGCGCCGCCGTGGTGCTGGCCTTGTCCGGACTTGCAGTGGTCGTGGGCTTGCGCCGGTCGCCCCTGACCAGGATCGCGCAGGGAGAGGTACCGCCGGATCTACGGCCGGCGATGGCGGCCATGTCGTCCTTCGGCTACGACCCCCGCCATCTGTATCCCGCGGTCTTCGACCATCACCTGCTCGGCGCCGTGATCGACCTCGCCCGCCGGGGATACCTGCGGCTTGAACCAGCCGATGACAGCCTGACGGTCGAGTTCACCCACACCGGCCGCGGTCTCCTGAACGTGCACGAGAACGTGATCGTCGAGGCGGTGATCAGCTGCCCCAGCCGAAGGTGCGGGCTGCGGGACCTCGTGCGGTCGGCAGAGAGGGAGATCCAGAAGGCACTGCTGGTCGAGTACCACCGCAATGGGTGGCGACGGCGCGGCTACGGCGACGGGTGGTGGCTGCTGGTGGCACTGGTCATGCCGGTGCTGGTGGCGCTCCTCTCGCTGATGGCGGCCTTGGGGTCGACGGAGGAACTGCCGGCCGGCCAGGCCATGATGGCCGGCGCCATCGGGAGGGGTGGAGCAGCGCTCGTGGCGGCGGCCGCAGTGATCACCTTCGGTGTGGTCCTGGCGTACATCTTCGGGACAGACGGACACGCGGTGACCCGAAAAGGCCTGCGGACCTACAACGATCTCAGCCGACTCGAGGAGTATCTCGCGCTGCAGACCTCGGCTGCGTTGGACGGGGACCCGCAGGCGGTTCGGGTACTGCGAGACCGGCTGCCGTGGGTCGTCGCGTTCGGCTTCCTCAGCGGCGCGGCGGGGTCGGCTGGTGCACGCAGGACACTGCTCGATGACATCGAAGCGGACGACGAGGGCACCGAGGGATCCGAGGCCGGGGAGCCCGAACCGGAGTTGGATGAGGAGACCGAGCACACACCCGGCTGCGAGCACGAGGTGACTGCCGTTCGCGAGATCTGCCAACACGACCGCGACCGAGGCGCCCACGCCTTTGGTGGCGAGGACGATCGTGCCGCCGCTCAGGGCAAGCGGGGGAGCATCGCAAGCCACGAGTACGACTGGTCAGGTGCCGAAGGCCCGGACCACGACTGGGGCTTCAACGACTAGGGCGTCCGTCCAGCGCGCGGACTGTCCACAGATTCATCTTCGGGGCTTCCAAACTGTCGGCGCCTTGCTCTAGCGTGGTTTTCGAACAAATCTTCGATTTCCGACGATCATCAGAGGAGGTGGCGGATGAACCCACACACGGATAGCGACGACACGTTCGGTTGGCCCGAGGTGCGGCAGACGGTGCCGGGGCCGGGACTGGCGCAAACGCTCGACTCACGCTCCATGACGAGCCTCGACGACGCCGAGCTGGTCGACGCGCTCGATGCGCACCAGCGACTCACGAACGTCCACCAGGCCCAACAGCTGGCCCTGATCGGCGAGCTCGACGCCCGCCGGGCCACCGAGAGGCGCGACTGCCGCAACGGCCTCGACATCTGCGCGCGACGCCAGACGGTCACCGAGGTCGCGGCGGCGATCAGCGAGGGCGAGTGCCACACCGAGCACCTGCTCAGGGTCGCGCGGCTGCTGCGCGATCGGCTCCATCGCACCGCTGACCTGCTCGCTCTGGGACGGATCAGTCGCGCGCAGGCCATCGCGGTGGCCGACTGCA
>JBOHDD010000279.1:0-2478 GCA_050699155.1 Nocardioidaceae bacterium | reverse complement strand
CCGGCTCTCCCCCGAAGGCCTCGCCAGGGTCCGGGAGCTGGCAGCGGCGCAGACAGGCGGCAACCTCTCGGCGATGATCCGCACGCTGCTCCGTGAGGCCCTGCTCGCCCGGCGCCGGAACGAGACGGCCTGACGCCGGCGAGCGGACAACGGGGAGGAATCAACCCGTCTCGGCGAGCGCTCTCTCGTACTCCGCCGCCTGGCCGGGGGTCAGTGCCCGGGAGACCCGCAGGAGCACCGGCCCGGACACGTAGCTGTATTCCACGGCCAGAGGGATGCTCGCGAAGGCGTCGATGTACTGCTTGCGCTGCTGCGCGGCCCGTTCGCTGTCGAAGATCTCCACGGAGCCGCCATACTCGACTGCGCCTTCCTGGGCGCCGATGACCTCATCGACGGGGACGCGACTGTCGGTGAACGACGCCTTCGAGGTGTAACCCCCCGGCCGGCCCAGCAGGCTGTTGGGGTCGGTCTCGGCGGTGAACACGATCCCGGGTGTGGCGGTGGGAACGTGCTGTACGAGCTGGGTCACGACCTGCTCGGCGGTCGGTGCCGTGGCGGATGCCGTGGTGGCGCATCCTGCGATGAAGGCCAGGGCGACGGCGGCCAGGGCAAGAAGGTATCTACGGTAGGACATGGCGACTCCAACCAGTCGTCGGCCCCCGATCGGCGCTGCGACGCTGGTCGGGGGCGCTTTGTGTTCTCACCCGGCTTCATCGCGGCCTGGGGCGCTGCGTTACCCCTGTTCACCGGCGGACGTCAGGACCAGCAAGACCGACCATCGTCACGCCTGGGGACGTCGCAGTTCGGGACGATCCAGCGGTGAAGACCACGTCCGGTGGAGCTTGTGCGGAGTCTCGGCGACGAGCAGCTGGTCCTCAGCTTCCTGGGCTGCGCAGGTGAGCGGCGCACCGTCCTCGATGCACCAGCGGATCGCGGTCTCGAAGGTCATCCGGTCGCAGGGGCGATGCACGTCGAGGTCGGGCGGTGTGTGCAGGTGCGGCTCCCGGACCTCGCTTCGCCCGTCAGGGTGCCAATGCATCCGCCACAGATCGGAGCCACCGGGCGGCTCAAGCTTGTAGTTGTACGCCAGGGTGGTGACCCGCAACGGCTTGCCGAAGTCGTTCGTCGCCGGGTCGGTCTCGATGACCTGGAACTTCATCGAGGCGTGCAGCGTGCCGATGCCGCCGAGCTTCATCCCTTGACCGGCGTTGAGGACCCACGAGTACGCCCGGTACTTGACCCACAACCCCTGCCGAGGCACCGCGATGACCCCGCGGCCATCGAGGACGCCGAGTGCGGCCTTCAGCGGCTGGAGGAACGCTGTGACCGCTTCCTGCGGGTTGTCCCCAGGCACCGGGTCATCGTACGAGACCGATCACCATCCACGTCGCCACCAGGCCCTCGACGTCGTCCATCTTCCGGCCGGCGTAGTCGCCCCCGTCCCAGCGCCGAAGGAACTCCTGGCCGCTGATGCCCATCTCGCGGCGCGCGACAGCGTCGAAGGCCTCCGCGGCCTCCTGCCGGCTGAGCTCCACGATCTCGCTCTCGCGCGCGGCCTGATGAGTCATTCCTGGCAACGCTCCTTGAGGTACCTCCGAGGTGTGTTCGCCCAACAATGACACATCCCTGCGACACCCGGCGAACTGTTGCGAACCATCGACAACCATCGAGCACCATCGCCAACCATCGACAGGCTGTGCCCCATCGCCAACCGCTCGCCGGGGCACAGAACACACGATCACTTCGGAGCGCTCGACTGCTGCTGGTCGCCGCCAGGACGGGAGTGCTTGCGCCGCGCGGGGTGCCTGACCCTCCAGGCGTCCAGGTCGGTGATCTTCCGCAGACCCTGCAGAACCTCCCTCGACGAGATCAACGCCAGCGGAACACTGCTCGCCGCCCTCGCGATCTCCCTGCCCCTGAGCGTCACGAACCTCCGCGACACCCGCCGCCTGGCGTGCGGCCCGCGCGCACCGGTAGCACCGCAGACCCCGCCGATACAGCCGGCGACACCGACCACAGACAGGGGGCATAGCCGCCATGACCACCATCGCGACGCAGCCCGAGCCCGCCGCACCGGCCAACCCTGCCGGGTTCCGCTATGACGGCTACTACAACCGCGACCGTCTGGCCAGGATGGCCAGTTCGTCACCGCTGACCGCGACCCGCGACAGCGCGTCGAGGAATCCCTGCGTGATATCGGCGACCGACAGCCCGGTGGGGCGCCCACCGGTGTAGAAGGAGGCGCCGACCCACGAAGGTGAGAGCACGGCCGCTCAGTCCTCGGTGGCGCGGTCCCGCAGTAGAGCGAGGATCTCGGCGACGGAGGTCTTGATCTCGGCGAGGTCTTGGCCGTGCTCGCCGACGGTCGCTTTCAGCTCGGCCAAAGTCCCCGTATGCCCGTGCACCGTCTCCTGGATGTCCACCACCGTGTCCGAGATGGCCCGCAGGTCTTCCTCATGGCGGTCGACGCGGCGGCTG
>JBOHDD010000278.1:0-5790 GCA_050699155.1 Nocardioidaceae bacterium | reverse complement strand
GGGCGGACCTGACCGAGGCGGCCCGGTCGGTGCTCGACGACGCGGCCTCGCACCTCGGCCCGCCGGTGGTGACGACTCGACGTGAGGGCGAGGCGGTGGCGCTGGTGCCGGCTGCCGACACCGCGTTCGCCGACCGGCTGCGGCAGGCACTGCACCGCCTCGGACCCGGCGTCGGCCGCAGCCAGCTCACCGTGGGGATCAGCGAACCCTCGCCGTCGGCCGCCCTGTCCGGGGCGTGGGAGGAGGCGCGCTTCGCGCAGCGGCTGGCCGAGCTGCGCACCGGCACGGTCTGCGTGGTCACCGGTGAGGAGGTGACGTCGCACGTGCTGCTGCTGGCGACCGTGCCCGACGAGGTACGCCGTACGTTCGCGTCGCGGGTGCTCGGACCGGTGATCGCCTACGACGCCAAGCACGACTCGGGGCTGCAGGACACCCTGGCGGCTTTCCTGGACTGCTCGGGGTCGTGGAGCCGGACTGCGCAGCGCCTGCACCTGCACGTCAACACGGTGCGCTACCGGATCGCGCGGGTCGAGGATCTGACCGGGCGCAACCTGTCCGACCTCGAGGATCGCGTGGACGTCTTCCTGGCGCTGCGCTCCCTGTAACGGTCGTCGCCGACCCCTCGACGGTCACACGAAGCCGGGCACGCCGTCCCAGGCCAGTCCGGCGTCTGGGGCGTCGTCGCGCGTCACCGTGCACTCGATCAGGCCGTACGGCCGGTCTGCGGCGTGGAACACCTCGCCGGGGTTGTCCAGACCGAACGGCTGCAGGTCGGCGGCGAAGTGGTGCTTGTTGGGCGCCGACAACCTGATCTCGGCGACCTCCGCATGGGCGTCCAACACGGCCCGGCCCATCTCCCACAACGTCTGCTGCAGAGCCAGCGAGTGCACGGTCGCGAACTGCTCCACCAGTATCCGCCGGACATCGGCGTACGCCTTGTCCCAGTCGACGTCGGTGCCGGCGTACCGCCAGCGGGCGACCAGCGAGGTCGCCATCACCCGGTCACGGGTCTCGGGCAGCGTCGTGTAGCCGTCCTTGAGGAAGCCCCAGAACTCCGATCCCGTGGACTTCAGCAGCACCAGGTCACGCAGGCCGGAGACCACCCATGTCCGCTGGTCGTCGCCGGAGCCCTCCACCGTGACCACGGTGGTGCGCACGTCCTGACCGTTGCGCGCCCAGGAGTGGTCGTGATCGCGCCCGTCGACCCGGATGCGCTCCCAGGAGTACTCCTCCACCCCGACCCGCGCGCACCGGACCGGCTCGACGTCGTCCACGAAGTGCTTCGCGAGCTCCTGCGCGTAGCGCTCGATCTCGGTGACGCCCTTCTGCTTGGCGTAGGCGAAGCAGGTGTTCTTCTGCGAGTCGGTGGGCAGCACCTGGGCCTGGTCGCCGCGCACGTGTGCGTCGGTGAAGTCTCCGCGCAGCGACGTGGACACGTTCAGGTCGCGGATCTCGTGCCGGTCGCCGTCACGGTAGACGCGCACGACGCGCGTCTCTGCCTTGCCGTACTGGTTGGGTCCCAGGACGATTCCCATGCTCAGCTCCCTCGGTACGTCGAGTAGGCGAACGGCGAGAGCAGCAGCGGCACATGGTGGTGCTGCGTCGCGTCGGCCAGCGTGAAGGTGACCACCACCTCGGGGTAGAAGCCGTGCTGGCCGGTGGCGGCGAAGTAGCCGGCGGTGTCGAACACGATCCGGTAGGTGCCGGTGTCGAGGCGCTCGGGGCCGAGGTCGGTGATGCGGCCGTCCCCGTCGGTGGACCCCTTCGCGACGGTCGCGCCGTCCGACCGCTGCAGGAGTACGCCGATCCCCTGGGCCGGGCGCCCCAGTGTGGTGTCCAGCACGTGCGTGGTGACCGCACTCCGGGTCGTCATGTCGCCTCCTCCTGGTCCATCAGCCGGCCGAGCCGGATGCGGTTGATCTTGGCAAGCTCGTGCCGCACCGCCCGGCGCTCGGTCGCAGGGTCATTCTGCAGCCGGGTGCGCAGCAGCGCGAGCAACTCGTCGGCGTGCTTGCCGGAGGCGCACACCAGGTAGACGTGGCCGAAGCGCTCCTCGTAGGCACGGTTGCCCTCGGCGATCGCCGTCAGCGTGGCCTCCGACGCGGAGTCGACCCCGCGCTGCTCCTGCCGGGACCAGGCACCCTCGGCACCCGGTGCCCGTTCACCGATCCGCGGGTGCCCGGCCAGCGCCTGCTCCACGTCAACGTCGTCGAGGTCTGCCAGCGCCGACTCGGCCGCGGCGTACATCGCCTGCCGCGACGGGTAGGGCCGTCCCGCCGCCACCGACTCGGCCCAGCGGGGCGACGAGCAGCAGCGCGTCAGCACCCGCTCGGCCTCAGACCTCGTCATCTCGTTCAGGCCGGCGAGCCCGGGCTCCTCGGCGACGGTCATCGGTCCAGCCGGTCGAAGCGCTGGGTGCGCGCGGTCGCGATCGGGTTGGCCTCGGCCACCAGGTCGTCGAACCGGTGGTTGGCGATCTTGGCGATCTCGATCAGGGCGGTCGCGTGCTCCTGCACGTCGGAGTTGTCCAGCCGGGCCCAGCCACTGCGCAGGATCTGTTCGCGCTTGTCCATCTCGCGCACGCACACGATCAGCGGGATGCCGAACCGCTCACGGTAGGCGGCGGTCAGCCTGCCGAACTCCTCGTTCTCGTCCTCGGCCAGCCGGTCGAGGCCGGCAGTCGACTGGTCCACCAGCGAGTCCTCGCCCTCCTCGCCGTGCGCCACCCGGTCCGCCCCCAGGTCGGGGTAGAACGCCATCAGCTCGCGCTGCTGGTCCCGGCCGCCGGAGAACAGCGCCTCCTGGAAGGCCACCCGCAGGTCGTGGGTGTCCGTGAAGGGAGCCTGCCGGTACGCCGCCTCGACCGCCCACGTCGTCGGCCCCTGGAACAACCTGCCGAAGGTCTGCACGAACGTCGGGCGGTCCATCGCGTTGACCTGGTCCAGCCGCACGACACCGTCACCTGGAGCACCCGCCACCGCGGGGCCGAAGTCCTTGCCGACGTGGTGGAAGACGATGTTCAGCCCGATCGCGGTGATGCTGCCGAGGGTGATGCCGCTGCCGAGGATGATCTCGGCCCAGCTCGGTACGGCGCGGGCGACGTCGGGCTGCGCGGTCACCAGCATGGCCAGCCCGACGCTCGTGCCGACGATGACGATGTTGCGATGGTCGTGGAAGTCCACCCGCGACAGGGTCTGGATCCCGACGACCGCGACCGTGGCGAACATCGCCAGAGCCGCCCCGCCGAGCACCGGATGCGGGATGCCGGCGACGATCGCTCCGGCCTTCGGCACGATCCCGATCAGCATCATGATCGCGCCGGCGGCGGCGACGACGTACCGGCTCTTCACCCGGGTGAGCCGCACCAGCCCGACGTTCTCGGCGAAACACGTGTAGGGGAACGAGTTCAGCACTCCACCGATCGTCGTGGCCAGTCCGTCCGCGCGCAGCGCACGGCTGATGTCCTCGCGCTTGATCCGCTTGTCGACGATCTCGCCGGTGGCGAACACGTCCCCGGTGGTCTCGACGGCCGTGATCAGCATGACCACGATCATCGACACGACAGCGGCGAGGCTGAACTTCGGCCAGCCGAAGTAGAACGGTGTCGTGACACCGACCCAGTCCGAGCCGGCCACCGCCCCGAAGTTCGCGTCACCCAGGGCCCAGGCGACCAGCGTGCCGACCACCAGGCCGAGCAGCACCGCGACCGTTGCCATGAAGCCCTTGAAGATGCGCTGGATCAGCACTATCAGCAGGAGCGTTCCCAGCGCGTAGGCGAGGTTGCGTCCGTTGCCCGGCTCGGGATGCTCTCCGCCGCCGACCACGTCCATCGCGGCCACCGGCAGCAGGGCGATCCCGATGACGAGGATGACCGAGCCTGTGACCACCGGCGGGAAGAAGCGGATCAGGCGGCTGAAGAACGGCGCGACCAGCAGCGTGAACAGGCCGGCCACGATCACCGCGCCGTAGATCACCAGCAGGCCGGCGGTGCCACCACCCGCGGCGAGGCCGATGGCGATCATCGGGGACACGGCGGTGAACGTCACACCCTGCAGCAGCGGAAGTCGCACGCCGACCTTCCAGAACCCGACCGACTGGATGATCGAGGCGATGCCACAGGTGAACAGGTCGGCGTTGATCAGATGGATCAGCTGCTCGGTGCTGAGGTCGATCGCGCCGGCGAGCAGGATCGGCACGATGACCGCGCCGGAGTAGAACGCCAGCACATGCTGGAAGCCGTAGACGCCGAGCTTGCCGACGGGCAGGACCTCGTCGACAGGGTGCATTGCCTTGCCCTTGTTCGCTGCTGACTGCACGGACCTGGCCATGGGATACCTCGCGGGTCGGTTGTCGCGGACGGCCGGCTAGCCCTCCGTGACCTCCGTCATACGCTCGTGTACGACGAGGCACCGGGACCAGCCACCAGACCACCAACACTTCGCCGGTCCAATCCCGGGGAGTTGTGTGATCTGCCAGAACCTAGGGGTACACCACACACATGGCGCAGCGCGACATCGCACGCAGACTGGTCGAAACGCACGGCACCACGTTCGCCGAGCAGGCCGGCATCCGGCTGACCGACAAACCGTCGCCGCTATGGCGCCTGCTGGTCCTCTCGCTCCTGCTCTCGGCCCGCATCAGCTCCGACATCGCGGTCGCCGCCGCGCGGGAGCTCTCCACGTCCGGCTACCGCACCCCGAAGGCGATGCGCGAGGTCACCTGGCAGCAGCGGGTGGACGCACTCGGCCGCGGGCACTATCGCAGATACGACGAGCGAACGGCCACGATGCTCGGCGAGGTGGCCGGCATGATGCGCGAGCGCTACCACGACGACCTGCGGCGGCTGCGTGCCGAGGCCTCCGACGCGGACGAGATCGGCAGGCTGCTGCAGCAGTTCAAGGGGATCGGCCCCACCGGCGCCGCGATCTTCTGCCGCGAGGCGCAGGGGGTCTGGACCGAGCTCGCACCGTTCGTGGACGACCTCGCGGGCAGGGGCGCCGACCGCCTCGGTCTGCCCCGCTCCCCGGACCGGCTGGCCGGACTCGTACCGCGGTCCGACCTCCCCCGGCTGGTCGCCGGCTGCGTCCGGGCCGCCCGCGACCCCTCCGTCGCCACCGACGTCCGCTGATGTGGTTGGTCCCACTGAGGTACTTCCGCTGAGTGTGGGCGGACGGGTGGCCGACCGTCCGGGCCGACCCCTCCTGCGTCCTCGGTCCGGTGTGGTTCCGCTGCGTACGCCGGAGCGAACAGGACGGACGCTACCAATAGTAAGCGCTCCATCACAATGAGCGACCTTGGTCCCGGTGTGATCATGGACAGCAGGGACCAACGGGGAACGGGGCCGGAGGGGGTCGTCATGGGGAGGACTCTGAAGTCGGAGCGGCTGACGCTGCGTCCGTGGACGCTGGACGACGTGGAGGCCGCGTTCGCGATTTACGGTCGGCAACAGGTCGCCGGGTGGTTGAGCCCGGTGATGGATGCGGTGCCCGACCTGCTGGCGATGCGACTCGTGCTGCAGCAGTGGATCGCCGAGGACGAGCGCGCGGTGCCGCCCACCGGCCGCTGGGCGATCGAGCGCCGGGACGACCATCGGGTCGTGGGTGGTGTTGTCCTGCTGTACCTGCCACCCGGCGGCGAGGACCTCGAGATCGGCTGGCAGCTCGTGCCGGATGCGTGGGGGAACGGGTACGCCAGCGAGGCCGGGCACACGGTCGCCCACGAGGCACTGCAACACCACGTCGAGGAGATCTTCGCCGTCGTACGCCCGGCGAACGAGCGCGGTGCGTCGAC
>JBOHDD010000277.1:0-4267 GCA_050699155.1 Nocardioidaceae bacterium | reverse complement strand
CTGTTCGTGAACGGGCGGCGGGCCACCGAGCCGTACGTCGACCACAGCCTGATCGACGCGTTGTTCTACGGGCCGAAGACGGTGCCGCGGGCCTCGTTGATCGTGATGGGTGACGACCGCGCCACCTCGATCGACTCACGCGACTACGGTCCGGTGCGGTTCGCCGACGTCCAGGGAAGGGTGCTGCTGCGGCTCTGGTCCGGCTGCGCCTGACCGGCGCCTGAGCTGCGCCTGACTTGCGTCGTACAGGACGGGCTCATTCCAGGGCACGTCCCACGGCGACCCTGCGGGTGTCGGGCGCGGCGACCCGAGCCGCGTCGGCGGCCAGGTCGTCGCCCTGCTGCTGTGACTCACGCTCGGCCATCACCCGGGCCTGGTAGGCCGCCACCTCGTTGTCCTGCCGTTCCTGGTCCCAGCCGAGGACGGGGGCCACCACCGCCGCGGCGGCGCGTGCCACCTCCACGCCTCGGTCCGGGGTCTCGATCGACACACGGGTACGCCGGGCGAGCAGGTCGTCGATGTGCAGGGCCGCCTCGTGCGACGCTGCGTAGGTGTACTCCACCCCGAGGTACTCCTGGGCCTCGTTGAGCGGTTCGAGCATTGTCGGGTTGGTGTCAGCGGGTGCCAGGACCTCGGACGTGAGCGACCCATACCGACCCAGCAACCGTTCGATCTGCCAGGCGGGAAGCCGGTACTGCTCGGCCAGCCCGGAGACCTGGTTGACCATCGCGTGGTAGCCCTCCGCCCCCAGCAGTGGAATGTTCGCTGTCGGGCTGTCCGGGACCGCACGGGGGATGTCGGTCGCCGCCATGTCCACGGCGTCGGCCGCCATCAGCCGGTAGGTCGTGTACTTGCCCCCGGCGACGGCCACCAGCCCCGGCTGTGGGCGGGCGACCGCGTGCTCTCGTGACAGCTGGCTGGTCTCCTCGGACTCGCCGGCCAGCAGCGGGCGCAGACCGGCGTACACCCCCTGGATGTCGTCGTGCGACAACGGCACCGACAACGCCGCGTTGACGTGGTCGAGGATGTAGTCGAGGTCGGCACGGCTCGCCGCCGGGTGCGCGAGGTCGAGGTTCCAGTCGGTGTCCGTGGTGCCGATGATCCAGTGGGTGGTCCAGGGGATCACGAACAGCACCGACTTCTCGGTCCGCAGGATCAGCCCGGTCTCGGAGTTGATGCGGTCCCGGGGTACGACGATGTGCACGCCCTTCGAGGCTCGCACGTGGAAGCGGCCACGCCCGCCGGCCATCGTCTGTACGGCGTCCGTCCACACCCCGGTGGCGTTGACGACGACAGAGGCGCGCACCTCGGTCTGGTCGCCGGTCTCGACGTCGCGCACGCGTGCGCCCACGATCCGCTCACCGGCGTGCAGGAACCCGACCACCTCGGCGGAGTTCAGTACGGTCGCGCCGTAGGAGACGGCGGTGCGGGCGACGGTCATCGTGTGCCGGGCATCATCGGCCTGCGCGTCGTGGTAGAGCAGGGCACCGGTCATGGCCGAGGGCTTCAGCGCGGGTGCGATCCTGCGCGCGCCGGTACGGGTGTAGTGCCGGTGATGCGGTACCGAGCGGGCACCGCCCATCGTGTCGTACAGCGCGAGGCCCGCACCGACGTACGGCCGCTCCCAGAAGCGGTGCGTCAGAGGGTAGAGGAAGCTCACCGGCTTCACCAGATGTGGCGCCAGCCGGGTGAGCATCAGCTCACGCTCTCTCAGGGCCTCTCGCACCAGCCCGAAGTTCAGCTGCTCCAGATAGCGCAGCCCACCGTGGAACAGCTTCGACGACCGCGAGGACGTGCCGCTCGCGAAGTCCCTGGCCTCGACGAGCGCGACACGCAGACCCCGCGTCGCGGCGTCCAGCGCGACGCCCGCACCGGTCACGCCACCGCCCACGACCAGCACGTCGAACTCGTCCGAGCCTAGCCTCCCCCATGCGGCTGCGCGTTCGTCCGAACCCATCCGAGCTGAACCAGGCATCTGATTCCCCCAACGTCCGTGTACTCGTCGTGATGACGTTTGGCAAGCATTGACCAGCGATAGTTGTGGCCATACTGTGCCAAACACACTACGACATCGGGCTCGTGGTGCAGGCGTGGTTTCGGGACTCGGGCCCTACATCGAGGACGGGGATGGCAATGACGCTAGGTGGGGTATTTCTCAGTGAACTGATGGGCACGGCGATGCTGACGCTGCTCGGCTGCGGTGTCGTCGCCAACGTGCTCCTCGGCAAGACGAAGGGCTTCAACGGTGGCTGGCTGCTGATCAGCATCGGCTGGGGGCTGGCCGTCATGTGCGGCATCTTCATCGCTTTCGGCTCGGGCGCTCACATCAACCCTGCCGTCACGCTCGGCCTGCTGGCCAACGGTGCACCCGAGTACGCCGTGGGGGTCGACGTGTCCTTCGGGTCGACACTGGTCTACCTGGCCGGCGAGTTCTCCGGCGCCTTCCTCGGCGCGGTGCTGGTCTGGGTCGCCTACCGCCAGCACTTCGACGAGCCGGACGCGCCCCCGGAGGCCAAGCTGGGTGTCTTCTCCACCGGACCGCAGATCCGCAACACCACCTGGAACCTGCTGACGGAGGTCATCGGCACCTTCGTCCTGGTGATCGTGATCCTGGCGATCGTCGGGAACACCGGCACCGCACCCAGCCCCGGAGTGCTCGCCATCACCGTCGGCTTCCTCGTTCTCGCGATCGGCGCCTCGCTCGGCGGGCCGACCGGCTACGCCATCAACCCGGCCCGGGACCTGGGACCACGGCTGGCACACGCACTGCTCCCCATCAAGGGCAAGGGGCTGAACGACTGGTCGTACTCCTGGATCCCGGTCGTCGGGCCGATCGTCGGCGGCGTCCTTGCGGGACTGGTCGGACGCGGCGTGTACTGACCCCACACAACCGGAGGGATCTGACCAATGGCTGACTACGTAGCAGCGATCGACCAGGGCACCACGAGCACGCGCTGCATGATCTTCGACAAGTCCGGCGAAGTCGTCGCCGTCGACCAGGTCGAACACGAACAGATCTTCCCGCGTGCGGGTTGGGTGGAGCACGACGCCATCGAGATCTGGAACAACACCCGCAAGGTGGTCGGCGGAGCGCTGGCCAATGCCAACCTCGACTCTTCCAACATCAAGGCCCTCGGGATCACCAACCAGCGTGAGACTGCAGTCGTCTGGGACCGGAGCACGGGGCAGCCGGTCCACAACGCGATCGTCTGGCAGGACACGCGGACGCAGGCGATCTGTGACGAGCTGGCCGCGAAGGGTGGCGGCGCGGAGCGCTACAAGGACAGGGTCGGACTGCCCCTGGCCACGTACTTCTCCGGGCCGAAGATCCGCTGGATCCTCGACAACGTGGAGGGTGCGCGCGAACGCGCGGAGAAGGGCGAGCTGCTGTTCGGCAACATGGACACCTGGGTGCTGTGGAACCTCACCGGCGGTGCCGAGAACAACGGCGTGCACGTCACCGACGTCAGCAACGCCAGCCGCACCATGCTGATGGACCTCGAGACCCTGGCCTGGGATGAGGAGATCGCCGGCGAGATGGGCGTGCCGCTGGCGATGCTCCCAGACATCCGGTCCTCCTCGGAGGTGTACGGCGAGTGCCAGCCGGGCATCCTCAGGGGCGTTCCCGTCGCCGGCATCCTCGGCGACCAGCAGGCGGCCACGTTCGGCCAGGTGTGCTACGAGGTCGGGACGGCCAAGAACACCTACGGCACAGGCAACTTCATGCTGCTCAACACCGGTGAGGAGAAGGTGAAGAGCGAGAACGGCCTGCTGACCACGGTCTGCTACAAGATCGGCGACCAGAAGCCGGTCTACGCCCTCGAGGGCGCGATCGCGATCACCGGCGCGCTGGTGCAGTGGCTGCGCGACAACCTTGGCATGATCTCGAACGCGCCGGAGATCGAACAGCTCGCCGCCGGCGTCGAGGACAACGGTGGCGCATACTTCGTGCCGGCGTTCTCCGGTCTGTTCGCGCCGTACTGGCGCTCGGATGCCCGCGGCGCCCTCGTCGGGCTGACCAGGTTCGTGAACAAGGGGCACATCGCCAGGGCGGTGCTGGAGGCCACGGCGTACCAGACCCGCGAGGTGCTGGACGCGATGAACGCGGACTCCGGTGTCGCGCTGAAGGAGCTCAAGGTCGACGGTGGCATGGTCGGCAACGAGCTGTTGATGCAGTTCCAGGCCGACGTACTCGACGTGGCGGTGGTGCGACCGAAGGTGGCCGAGACGACCGCGCTCGGGTCGGCGTACGCCGCCGGGCTGGCGG
>JBOHDD010000276.1:0-15879 GCA_050699155.1 Nocardioidaceae bacterium | reverse complement strand
CGGCGGACCTGGCGGGCGATGGACTTCCGGCACGGCTTCTGCCTGGACCGGTGGCAGGCTCGGCCAGCCCTCGGGGAGTCGGCGTCCCGTCGACAGCGGATCAGCGCCATGCTGGAGTTCGCGAACGGCTACCGCGGCGCCGAGTACGTCTGGGGAGGCGCGGGTCGGCCCAGGTTCGGCGTGGACTGCTCGGGGCTGGTGCTGCAGGCCCTGTACCGCGCCGGTCTGGACCCGCAGCCGATCACCATCGACCGGCATGTCCGGCCGCACTACCGCACGTCGTACAACCTCTACCGGCACCCGCGCCTACGCCATGTGAACGTGTCCAGAATGCGCCGAGGTGACCTGATCTTCTACCGCAAGGCCAGCACCGGCCGCATCAACCACGTGGCGCTCTACCTCGGCAACGGTCGCATGGTCCAGGCCAAGGGCGAGACCGTGCACGCCACCAGGGTCCGGCAGCGTTACCCGGGCCAGCCTATCGCCCGGACGGTGGTCCGACCGTTCAGGTGAGGCGTAACCTGGGCCCGACCGCTGGTGCGACCCGACAGCGCAAACCCACCGGGAGGGTAATCGGTGACACCCCGAGCGACATCCCAAGACTCGACGCTGGTCCATCAGACCCTGTTCTTCGAGTCCGTCGAGCAGCAGGCCGATGCGTTCACCCCCCTGCTCACGGCGGCTCTGCGGGACGGGCAGGCGGTCACGGCCGTGCTCGACGCGCCGGTCGTGGAGGCGCTGGGGCAGCGGATGGGTGACGATCTCGACCAGGTCAGCGTGCGCAGCCCCACCGAGTGCTTCCACTACCCCGGGCAGGCGATGCGCGACGTCGAACAGCTGGCCCGGGAGAGCACGGCGAGGGGCTCGCGCGGACTCATCGTCGGAGAGCCGCGGTTCGAGCACGACGGCATGGACGAGGATCTCTGGCTGCAGGTCGAGGCCGCGTACACCGCCGTGCTCGCCGATGCCCCGATCACGATGATCTGCTCGTACAACACCCAGGAACGATCCGACGCCCTGCTCGCGGGTGCGCGCTGCACCCACGACCAGATCCGGGAGGGCGGTCGTCTTCATCGCAGCACGGACTACCTCGATCTTCCGGACTACCTTGCAGCCCACCCCGTCGCGGCTCCCTCGGCGCCGGCACCGGAGCAGACATGGTCGGTGCGATCGCCGCTCGACGCCGCGAACATGCGGCGCCAGGTGCACGGCTGGGCGACGGCGGGCGGGCTGCGCACCGAGCGTGCCGTCGACCTGACGGTCGCGGTCAACGAGCTGGTCACCAACGCCATCGTGCACGGGAGCGACGTGGGGTCGGTATCGTGGTGGCGTGGTCCGCAGGAGCTGGTGGTCGAGGTGACGAACCCCGGAGAGCCGGAGGACGACTACCTCGGACTGGCACCACCGAGCCGTCTGAGCCCCGACGGCCGTGGGCTCTGGATGACGCGCCGCCTCTGCGACAGCGTCTACGTCTGGCCGCAGGACGGCGGCACGCACGTTCGTGTCGAGATGGCCCTGGACACCTCAGGGACTCCCTAGAGGAGCGTGACCGCCGCGCCGACCGCGGCACCGGCCCCGATCAGCCACGCCGAGTTCAACCGTGTCCGCCAGAGCAGCAGGGCTGCCGCCAGTGCGAGCCCCGCGGTGGGCAGGTCGACGATCGCGTCGCCGCCGATCTGCAGGGTGACGCCGGCCATCAGCGCGAGGGCCGCGGCGTTGACCCCGTCCAGGGCTGCCGAGGACCACTCGTGGTCCCGGACCCGGTGCACGATGCGCGTCAGCAGGGCGACGAACACGAACGAGGGTAGGAAGATCGCGACCGTCGCGAGCACAGCTCCGGGAAGCCCCGCGACGACGTACCCGACGAACGTGGCCGTGGTGAACACCGGCCCGGGTGTGAGCTGTCCGACGGAGATCGCGTCCAACAGCTGCTGCTCGGTGAGCCACCCGAGGCGTTGCACGAAGTCCCCACGCAGGAACGCGATCAGCACATAGCCCGAGCCGTAGAGCACGGTGCCGATCTTGAGGAAGGTCAGGAACAACCGCGTCAGCTGCCCGCCCGTCGGGTCGGCGAACAGCGGCTGGGCCAGGGTCAGCAGCAGCGGGAGTACAACCGCCTGCGGGTGGGACCGGCGCCACCGCTGTCCCCACTGGTGTCGGGTGCGCACGGCGGTCACCGTCGCGGCTCCGAGCAGGAGAAGCAGCAGCTCGTTGATGCCGAGGAGGTACGCCGCCAGGACCGCTGCAGCCACGACCGCCAGCAGCAGGCCCTTGACGGCGGTACGCAGCAGACCGAGCAACGCCGCCACCACGATGGCGACGACGACCGGCTTGATGCCGTAGAGCAGACCTTCGACAGCGGGGGTCTGGCCGTACTCGACGTACCCCCACGCCATGGCCAGCACGATCAGGAAGGCCGGGAGGATGAAGCAGACACCCGAAACCACCAGGCCACGCCATCGGGCGCGTTCATAGCCGAGGTGGATGGCGAGCTCGGTGGAGTTGGGGCCGGGGATCAGGCTGGTCGCACCGACCAGGTCGAGGAACCGTTGGTCGCTGACCCATCCGCGACGGCGCACCACGTCGTCGCGCATCAGAGCGATGTGCACGGCGGGCCCCCCGAACCCGATCGTGCCGAGTCGCAGGAACAGCAACGCCAGCTCTCGCAGCGACGATTGCGGCATCGCTACGACGGTAGCGCGGATACCGGTCGGGGCGCTCCGCCCCGCCGTGGTCCTTGCGGTGAGACGTGTGTTCCGAGTAGGCATGGAGCCATGTCAGAGCTGGATCCGGAGACACACCGGCAGCACGACCAGGCCATGGCCCACGAGGCCGCGATACAGCAGGCCATCAATGCCGTGCTCGCCAAGCACCCCGGCCACGATGTGCAGGCGATCATGGAGATGCTGCGTGAGTCGATGGCCGCGCACGGCGTCCCCCAGCCGCCGTACGACTGGTTGAACGCCGTCGCGGCCGAGATCTCCCTCGGGCACCGCTACGTCGTGGGCACCCAGTCGGTGCACGACGCCGAGGCTGCCGAGGACCACCGGCGCCACTGAGGGTCAGCGGTAACGGCGGGAGAGGTCCTCGGCTGCCGACGGGCCGGCGGTCCAGTGCGCGATCCACGGGCCGGTGCCCTCCGAGGGATCGATGATGCCCTCCTCGAGCCACGTGAACTCACCGGCGAGCACCCGTGTGGCAACCAGCTGGTCGATGTCGTCGGTGTTGGTCCACAGCCGCTCGAACAGGTGGTCGGCCCGCAGCCGCGCCTGGGTGCAGAACGCCTCCGCCAGCTGGTAGGCCGCCTTGCCCTGTGCCGGGTCCTCGGCCTGCAGCATCTGCGCCCGCGAGCAAGCCGCGGCGATCGCGAACAGCTCCGCGCCGATGTCGACGACTCGGGCCAGGAATCCCTGCCGGTGCTCGAGCTTGGCCTGCCACCTGCTCATCCCGTAGAACGTCTGCCTGGCCAGCCTGCGCGAGGACCGCTCGACATACCGCAGATGCTTGGCCAACTGGCCGAACTCCGCGTACGACGAGGGGACCGCACCCTTGCCGGCCACCAGCTGCGGCAGCCACCTGGCGTAGAAGCCGCTCGCCTTCGCCGCTGCCCTGGCCTTGCGGCCGAGGTCCGCGTCGGCGACGGCGAGGTCACCGGCTGCCGCAAGGTGTGCGTCGACGGCCTCGCGGGCGATCAGCAGGTGCATGATCTCCGAGGAGCCCTCGAAGATCCGGTTGATCCGCAGGTCGCGCAGTACCTGCTCGACCGGCACGGCACGCTCGCCGCGGGCGGCCAGCGAGTCAGCGGTCTCGTACCCGCGCCCGCCCCGGATCTGCACGAGCTCGTCGGCGATCTTCCATGCCATCTCACTCGCCCAGAGCTTGGCCAGCGCCGCTTCGATGCGGATGTCCTTCGTGCCGGCGTCGGACAGCTGGGCGGACAGGTCCAGCACGGCCTCGAGCCCGAACGTCGTCGCCGCGATGAACGAGATCTTCTGCGCCACCGCAGCGTGCTCGCCGACCGGGCGTCCCCACTGGACCCGCTCGGCGGACCACTCGCGGGCGATCTTCAGGCACCACTTCCCCGACCCCGTGCAGATCGCCGGGATCGACAGCCGGCCGGTGTTCAGCGTGGTCAGGGCGATCTTGAGCCCGTGACCCTCGCGGCTGAGCCGGTTCTCGGCCGGCACCCGCACCTGGTGGAAGCGGGTCACGCCGTTCTCGATCCCCTTCAGGCCCATGAAGGCGTTGCGGTTCTCCACGGTGATCCCGGGGGAGTCCGCCTCGACGACGAAGGCGGTGATGCCGCCCCTGCCGCCGTCGTGCGCGGGTACGTTCGCCATCACGACGAGCAGCTCGGCGATGACGCCGTTGGTGGTCCAGAGCTTCACGCCGTCGAGCAGGTAGGCGGAGCCGTCCTCGGTGGGCGTCGCGGTCGCCGCCATGCGTGCGGGATCGGAGCCGACGTCGGGCTCGGTGAGCAGGAACGCGGAAACCGCACCGGCGGCGCAGCGCGGCAGGAAGGCGGCCTTCTGCTGGTCGTTGCCGAACATCTTCACCGGCTCGGGTACGCCGATCGACTGGTGGGCCGACACCAGGGCGCCGATGCTGGGATGCACGGAGCTGAGCAGCGTGAGCGCCTTGCCGTAGTAGGCCATCGACAGGCCGAGTCCGTCGTACTCCCGGGGGATCTTCATCCCGAACACGCCGAGGTCGGCAAAGCCGGTGACGTACTCGTCGGGGATCTTCGACTCTCGCTCGATCCGTCCACCGTCGAGGGTCTCGCAGTAGGCGCGCAGCTCGGCCAGGAACTTGTCGCCGCGGTCGTTGTCCTCCGCTGCTCCGCGCGGGTGCGGGTGCACCAGGGACAGGTCGAAACGGCCGAGGTAGAGCTCCTTGGCGAAGCTGGGCCGGGTCCACTCGGTCTCCCGGGCGGCTTCTGCGACCTCACGGGCCTGCTGCTCGGTCACATCGCTGGTCACGTTGTCGTACCCCTTTGTCGGTTGGTCACTGCCCCCAGTGTTACTCGGAAGTAGCCTCAGGCGAAACCCCCTGCCCGGTCTGTGTCGGCACCGGCGCCTGCGGCCGGTGCGACGGTGAAGTCCCGCGGCTCCGCGAGGTCGCGCTCGGCGAAGGCCGCCCTGACCGCGCCGGCGGCGTCGTCGGCGGCGTCCGCCTCGACCAGCGCGATCACCGAGCCACCGAAGCCGGCACCGGTCATCCGGGCGCCGTGGGCACCTGCCGCGAGGAGCACCTCGACCGCGGTGTCGAGCTCGGGCACGGTGACCTCGAAGTCGACCCGCAGTGACTCGTGCGAGGCGGTCAGCGCGGGCCCGATGGCGCGGGGGTCATCCCCGGTGCGCAGGATCTCGACGACCTCGAGGACGCGGGCGTTCTCGGTGACGACGTGACGTGCCCGGCGCTGCAGGCGCTCGGAGAGGACCCGCTTGGCCGGCCCGTCCAGCAAGTCCGGTCGGGCGTCACGCAGGGACGCCAGGCCGAGCGTCTGGGCGGCTTCCTCACAGTCGTGTCGTCGCTGGGAGTACTCCCCGTCGACAAGGCGGTGCGGTGCCCGAGTGTCGACCACCAGCAGCGCGAGACCGGACGCGTCGAGGTCGAACGGGACGTGCTCCACGTCGGAGGTCCGCGTGTCCAGGAAGACGAGCTGTCCCGGCGCCCCGTGCATCGCGGCCATCTGGTCCATCATGCCGCAAGGCATCCCGACGTATGAGTTCTCTGCCTCCTGGGCGACCCTGGCCAGCTCGGACCGACCGAGGCCGAACGCGCCGAGGTCGTTGAAGGCGGTGGCGGCCGCACACTCGAGGGCGGCCGATGACGACAGCCCCGCGCCGAGGGGCACGTCGCTCTCGACCGAAAGGTCCGAGGCGGGGACGGCGAGACCCCGCTCGCGCAGTGCCCACACCACACCGGCGACGTATGCGGCCCATCCGGTGACGTCGCCCGGCTGCGTACTGACTGCGAACGTCGCCGGCTCGTCCGGACGTAGAGCCGAGCGCACCCCGATCCGGTCGTCGTCACGAAGGGACACGTCCACCGTCGTACGGTGGGGCAGCGCCAGCGGAAGCACGAAGCCGTCGTTGTAGTCGGTGTGCTCGCCGATCAGGTTGACCCGCCCGGGCGCGGACCAGCGTCGACCCATCGTCAGGCCCCCCGCAGCCGCGCGCCCCAGGTGGTGGTCACCCTGCGGCCCGGACCGAGGCGCACGAGGTCCCGCCCACTGCGGAAGGCGTCCGGTGGAGACGTCATCGGCTCGACTCCGAGGCCGGCACGGCTGCGGAGTGCGGCAAGGGTGTCGGCGGTGAAGATCTCGAGGTACGGGTAGCCGCCGTCCACCCACACCTCGGCGGTCAGGCCGTCGCCGCCGGTCAGCCCCAGCCACGCGCGCCCGTCGTCGTCGCGGGGCAGGTCACCGAACGCATAGTCGATGACCAGGTCCCCGAGGATCCGCCCCTCGGTGAAGTCGTAGGCCGACCCCTGCACGCCGACGTCGCCGGTCGGCAGCTGCCGTGCCGGGTCGGTGTCGATCCGGACGCCTGCCTCGAAGCGGAGGGTGCAGTCGTCGATCCGCCCGGAGCCGGGTGAGAGGTAGGGATGCTGACCGCTGGCGTACGGGCAGACCGTGTCACCGAGGTTGGTGGCGGACGTGGCAACCCGGAGACCGGCGTCGTCGAGCAGGTAGTCCACCTCGACGTCGAGGGTGAACGGGTAGCCCGTCATCGGGTGCAGCCGCGTCGCCATCACCACCCGGTTCGAGGTGTGCTGGACCGTTCGCCAGGGACGCCAGAGGAGGAAGCCGTGGATCGCGTTGGACTTGTCCGGCTCGGTCAGGGAGACCTGATGCTCCACCCCGTCGAACACGTAGCGACCGTCGCCCAGCCGGTTCGGCCAGGGTACGAGCGGCGCGCCGTGTGCGCCGTCGCACATCTGGTCGCGGGCATACGGGTGCAGCACGTCCCGGTCACCGACGCTGTAGGTGCGTACGCCGCCGCCGACCTCGACCACCGTCGCGTACTGGTCGCCGTGGCTGATCTCGTACTGCCCGCCTGACGGAGCGACGGTCACAGGCTCTGCCGGTCCCACGTGAGGACCCTATGACACCAATGGGAGCAGACTTGGACCAGGAGGACCTGTCGTCATGACTCCGCAAACCATGCGCGCCTGGGTCGTCGCCGAGCCCGGGCCGATCGGCGATGCGCCGCTGCGGCTCGTCGAGCGACCGGTCCCGACGCCTGCGGCGCACGAGATCCTCCTCCGGGTCCGCGCCTGCGGCGTCTGCCGAACGGACCTGCACCTCGCCGAAGGCGACCTGGCGCCGCGGCGTGCGCAGGTGGTGCCAGGTCACGAGGTGGTCGGCGAGGTGGTGGCCCGCGGTGGTGACGTCTCACGGTTCCGCGAGGGCGACCGCGTCGGTGTCGCATGGTTGCGGCACACGTGTGGTCAGTGCAGGTGGTGCCGGGACGGCGCGGAGAACCTCTGCCCCGGCTCGCGCTACACCGGCTGGGACGTCGACGGCGGGTACGCCGAGATCACCACCGTGCCGGCCGCGTTCGCATACGAGATCCCGGAGTCGTTCGACGACGTGCGTGCCGCACCACTGCTGTGCGCAGGCATCATCGGCTACCGCGCCCTGCGCCGGGCGGACCTGCGGGTCGGGGGACGGCTGGGCATCTACGGCTTCGGGGGCAGCGCGCATCTGACCGCGCAGATCGCCGTCGCGGAGGGCGCGGAGGTCCACGTCCTCACCCGTGGAGAAGCCGCCCGTGAGCTGGCGCTGTCCCTGGGCGCGGCCTCGGCCGGCGGGTCCCTGGACGGGCCACCGGTCGCACTGGACGCGGCCATCGTCTTCGCGCCCGCGGGCGAGCTCGTGCCGCAGGCGCTGGAGTCGCTCGGCCGCGGCGGGACCCTCGCGCTGGCCGGGATCCACATGAGCGACGTACCCGTGCTGGACTACCAGCGCCATCTGTTCCTGGAGCGCACGGTGCGCAGCGTCACCTCCAACACCCGGCGGGACGGCGAGGAGCTGCTGATGCTCGCCGACCGGTTCGGACTGCGGGTCGAGGCGGTGCCGTACGCGTTCGAGGACGCCGACCGAGCCCTCGCCGACCTTGCAGCCGGTCGCGTGAAGGGTGCCGCGGTCCTGCAGATGCGTGGATGACCCGGTCAGCGCAGCGGGACGAACTGGTAGTGCCCGTGCCGACGGGAGCGTACGTCGCCCGCACGCCGCTCGGCGATGACGAGCCGCCCTGACACCGGGATCACCAGTACGCCGTTCTCGTCGAGCTGGTCGACCAGCGGCTGTGGGAGCTCCGGTGCCTCGGCGGAGACGAGGATCCTGTCGAACGGCCCGTCGGCGGGTGCCCCGAGCTCGTCCTGGGTGGCCTGACGGATCTCGGTCCACGGCATCGCGTACGTGCCGAGGTTCTGCCGGCTCCAGCGCACCAGCTCGGGCACGATCTCGACCCCGATCACCCGGCCCTCCGGCCCGACGAGGTGTCCCAGCAATGCTGTGGTCCAGCCGGAGCCGCTGCCCACGTCGAGCACCTGCTGACCGGGGCAGACGTCGAGCAGGGCGAGCATCTGCGCGACGGTTCGGGGCTGCGAGTTCGTCTGCTGGTGGCCGATGGGCAGGGCCTGGTCGAGGGCGGCCAGGCTCCGCTGGTCGGCGGGCAGGAAGTCCTCACGGTGCACGGCGTCGAACGCCGCTCTCACCCTCTCGCCGGTCATGTCGTGCCGGTACCCATTCCGCGTGCACCCCATCTCGCCCGACCGGTCGGGGTGGTCGGGTCGAGGATGCGCAGGTGCTCGAAAAGCATGCGCGCCATCTCCAGATGGCCCCGTCCGTTCGGGTGGACCGGGTCGCTCAGCCAGGAGCCCGGTGGCCTGCCGTCGCCGACCGAGAGCCAGTGCGCATAGTGGTCGACGAGCACCACCTCGCGCCGCCTGGCCAGGTCACGCACGATGTCGACGTAGCCGGCGAGGTCCCAGTGCCGGGGCGAGCCGCCGGTGTCGACCGGGTTCGGGGTCTGCAGCACCGGAGTGGCACCGGAGTCGCGGATCCGCTCGACGATCGTGCCGAGACTCTCGCGGAACCGGTCACGTCCCTCCTTCCCGGCGACGGAGTCGTTGGTGCCCAGCATCACCACGACGGCGTCGGGGTCGAACCTGAGCACCCGGCCGGCGAAGCCGGCAAGCACGTCGCCGGTGCGGTCTCCGCTGACGCCGGTGTTGATCACCACGTCTGATGCCCGGCCGAGCTCGCCGCGCACCCGCTCGGTGAAGTGCTCGGTGAAGCTGCGCCGGCCGTGGGTGTGCGTCGACCCCTGCGTGATGCTGTCCCCGGTGAACACCCAGGTCGCGGGGGTGCGTCCGTCCAGCAGTCCGGACAGCACCCTCAGGTCGGGTGGTGCCTGCGCCGGGCCGACCGCCCGGGCCTCCCGCTCGGTCGGCGGGCGGTGCGGTCCCGCCACCAGCAGGACGAGGACGACGACGCCGAGTGCCGCCACGGCGGCGGTGGCGGTGGCGGCTGTCCTGGTCGTGCTGATGCGGCCCATCCCAAGGGCGAACGTACCCTGACACCGGCCGGTCACGATTCGGGTGTCAAGGCGGTCTGGCTTGTTCCCTTTTGTCTCCCCTCAGAGCTAGCGTCGGCGTCGCCGCGCGCTCACCCCGTGCGCGCTGCCTGGACCGCTGGAGACCCCCATGACCAACCTCCGCCGCCGCGCCTGCCTGGCCATCCTCGCCGGTGCAGCCGCAGCCACCACGGTCGGTGCGACCACTGCCACCGCCGACGACACCCGTCCCGCCGCACTGGTCGACGGACCGCGGGAGCACGAGACCACCGTCCAGCTGCTGTCGTTCAACGACTTCCACGGCCACCTCGAGGCCGAGGACGGCCAGACCCTTGACGAGGAGTCCGACCCGCAGGGCCGGGTCGTCGGCGGCGCGGAGTACCTGGCGGCGACCCTCGACCGGCTCCGCGCACAGGCCGACGGCCGCTCGCTGACGGTGGCCGCAGGGGACCTGATCGGCGGCTCCACCTTCCTCTCCGGCCTGTTCCACGACGAGCCGACCGTGGAGTCGATGGAGGCACTCGGGCTCGACGTGACCAGCGTGGGCAACCACGAGTTCGACGAGGGCACGACCGAGCTGCTGCGGATGCAGTACGGCGGATGCCACCCCGATGCCGGTTGCTACTTCCCGGGTGAGCCGTACGACGGAGCGGAGTTCGACTGGCTGGCGGCGAACGTCGAGCTGAAGAACTCCGACGAGACGCTGCTGCCGCCGTACGACGTGAGGACGGTCGACGGCGTGCAGGTCGGCTTCATCGGCATGACCACGGACACCACTCCCGGCCTGGTATCTCCCAGCGGCGTGGCCACCGTCGACTTCCTCGACGAGGTGCAGACAGCGAACCGCTACGCCCGGGAGCTGTCGAGTCAGGGCGTGAAGACGATCGTCGTCCTGCTGCACGAGGGTGGCTTCCAGACCGGCGAGTTCGACGAGTGTGAGGGCATCTCCGAGCCGGTGGTCGGCATCGCGCAGCAGCTCGATCCGCAGATCGACGCCGTGGTGACCGGGCACACCCACGAGCCGTACCTGTGCAACATTCCCGACCCACAGGGTCAGCCGCGGATGGTGACCAGCGCCGCCTCCTTCGGTGGAGTCGTCACCGAGCTCGACCTGGTCGTGAACACCAGGTCGGGACAGGTGAAGCGCGACCAGGTCGAGGCGTCGAACCACCTCGTGCTGCGTGACGGTGTCGAACCCGACGCCGAGCAGACCTCGATCATCGAGAAGTGGGACGCGATCGCGGCGCCCATCGCCGGAGAGGTCGTCGGGACCGTCGCGCAGGACATCACCGGCGACTCCAACGGAAACCGTGCGATCGAGACGCCGATGGCCGACCTGGTCGCCGACGCCATCCTCTGGGGGACGTCCGGGGAGAACGGCGGGGCGCAGGTGGCGTTCATGAACGTCGGTGGGGTGCGCTCCAGCTTCCTGGTCGACGACATCAGCGACCAGGAGCAGCGCGGAGAGGTGACCTACTCCGAGGCGTTCGATGTCGCACCGTTCGGCAACCTGCTGGTCACGATGGATCTCACCGGAGCACAGATCGAGGAGGTCCTGGAGCAGCAGTACCAGCCCATACCGGCGCGCGGCTCGCGGCCGATGCTGGCCCTCGGGGTGTCCGAGGGTTTCGGCTACACCTGGGATGCCTCCCGTCCGCAGGGTGAGCGCGTCGTGCCGGGGTCGATGACGCTGGACGGTCAACCCGTCGTCGCGGACCAGACCTACCGGGTGGCGACTTTGAACTTCCTCGCCGAGGGCGGTGACTCGTTCACCGCGTTCGGCCAGGGGAGCAACGTGCTCGGCGGTGCCGAGGACCTCGCGAACCTGGTGTCGTTCCTGAAGGCCCACCCCGGCCTGACGCCTCCCGAGGACCGGGTCGGAGGTCTCTGACCGGCGGGTCGGCCGGCGCTGGACTCAGTCGTCCGGGGAGGTCAGCCGCGCACGCAGGGCGGCTGAGTCGTCGGGCTGCCATCCGTGCCCGCTGAGCCAGCGCTCGGCGCCACCGGCACCGTCGACGGCGTCGAGCACGTCCTGGATCGCCTGCGCGCGGGGCAGGTGGCTCTCGCGCGAGCGCTCCCGCAGGTTCGACGCGTAGGCCCGGCTGTTGGACAGCCGGTGCAGGATCGCATCCAGGCGCTCTGCGGTGAGCAGGTAGTCGTCCAGGATCGCCTCGCGCTCCGCTCCGGCCAGGTCGAGGGCGAGTGCGACCACGACACCGGTGCGGTCCTTGCCCGCGGCACAGTGCACGACGACGGCACCGTCGGAGTGCGCCACGGTCTGCAGCGCCGCGACAAGCGAGTGCGGTCTGTCCTGCAGGTAGGACACGTAGACCGACCTGCTGGCCATCCTCGGCGCGGGCACCGCGTCCGGCCCTGGCTGCTGCCACGGCATCAGCAGGTCACCGTCGACCTCGCGAACCTCGTCCCCGGCCTCCGGGAGCAGGGACAGGTGCTGGATGCGGATACCCGGCTCGTCGTCGAGCGGGCCGGGTCCCTCGATCGTGCGTTCGCTCGACGTACGCAGGTCGACCACGTCGCGCACCCCGACCACGTCGCGCAGTGTCTGCACGTCCGGCCGGGACAGCGCCTGGAGGTTGTCGGCCCGGAGCAGTCGTCGCGCCCGCGTCCGGCCCCCACCGCGAAGCGGGAGGCCTCCGACGTCGCGGACGTTGACGGCGCCGTCGAGGTGCAGCCAGCGCTCGGTCTGCGGGCCGGTCTCGTCGCGTGAAGTCGAGGTCATCTCATCGAGCGTAGCCCGCGCCGCCGATAGGTTTGGTCCATGTGTGCGGCACAGGCTCGGGGTGGGGTCCTGAGCCGGCGAGCGCTGAACCGTGCCCTGCTGGCCCGGCAGCTGCTGCTGCGGCGCATGCGATGTCGGTCACGCAGGCCATCGAGGCGCTCGCCGGGATGCAGGCGCAGGCACCCAACCCGCCGTACATCGGCCTCTGGTCGCGGCTCGAGAGGTTCGAGCCCGAGGACCTGGGTCGGCTGATCACCGGCCGTGAGGCTGTCCGCGCGACACTGATGCGCGGCACGATCCATCTGGTCTCGGCGCGGGACTGCCTGTCCCTGCGGCCGTCGCTGCGGCCGATCCTCGAGAAGACGGTCTTCAGCAACACGACGTACGGCAGGTACCGGCTCGAGGGGCTCGACGTCGATGCACTGCTGAGCGCCGGCCGAGAGCTCGTCGAGGAGAAGCCACGCACCGTGGCGGAGCTACGCGAGCTGCTCGGCCCTCGCTGGCCCGACCGTGATGCCGCCGCGCTGGCCTACGCCGTGCGGGTGCTGCTGCCGCTGGTGTACGTGCCACCGCGGGGGGTGTGGGGGCGCAGCGGACCGGTCGCGTTCACCACGGTCGAGGCGTGGCTCGGTCGCGGTGTCGACGGCGAGGGTTCGCTGGAGGATCTGCTGCTGCGGTACCTGGCCGCGTTCGGTCCCGCGCGGGCCATGGACGCGCAGACGTGGTCCGGCCTCACCCGTCTGGGTGAGGTCTTCGAGCGACTGCGCCCACGCCTGCGTACGTTTCGTGACGAGGACGGGAAGGAGCTGTTCGACCTTCCCGAGGCCCCTCGACCCGACGAGGAGACCCCGGCACCGCCGCGGCTGCTGGGCGAGTTCGACAACCTGACGCTGTCGCACGCCGACCGGTCACGGGTCGTCTCCAGCGAGCACCGACGGCGGATCGCCACCAGGAACGGCATGGTCCCGGGAACGGTCCTGGTGGACGGCTTCGTCTGCGGCACATGGACGGTCACGCGCCGCAGACGATCGGCACAGCTGGTCGTCGAGCAGTTCGACCGGGTACGAAAGCGAGATCGCCCGGCCTTGACCAGGGCAGGAACCGCACTCCTGGGGCTCCTGGCCCCGGAGGCGGAGTCCACCGACGTGGTGTACTCGTGACCGCGGAACGGGAGGGAGCCGAGATGGACGAGTCCGCCTGGGACACCAAGGCACATCGGCTGTTCGCCAGGCACTACGACCGGATGACCGAGCTGGCCGAACGCGGCTGGCTCGGTGCGCTGCGTGAGGAGGTGGTGGCGGACCTTCGCGGTCGTGTGCTCGAGGTCGGTGCCGGCACCGGAGCCAACCTGCGGTACTACCGGCACGCCGACAGCGTGGTCCTGGCCGAGCCCTCTCCTGCGATGCGCGAGCGCCTGGCCGCGCGCACCTGGGAGGCCAAGGTTCCGGTGGAGGTACTCCCTGCGGTGGCCGAGGACCTGCCGTTCCCCGACGCGTCCTTCGACGCCGTCGTGTACGGCCTCGTGCTCTGCAGCGTCGACGACGTGCACCGTGCCGTTGCCGAGGCGGTCAGGGTTTTGCGCCCGGGTGGGCGGCTCGCGTTCGTCGAGCACGTCCGCGCCGACGGCTGGCTGGGTCGGGTGCAGGACCTGTTGACTCCGGCATGGCGACGCGTGGCCGCCGGATGTCACCCCAACCGGGCGACGTTGGAGGCGATGCGCGGGGCAGGCCTGGAGGAGGTCTGGACGCGCTCCCAACGCCCGAGGCCCAACTTCCTGTTCACCACCCCGGTCGTCGTCGGTGTCATGACCCCACCTGCGGTGGTGACGGACACATGACGACGTACGTCTCGCTGCTGCGCGGCATCAACCTCGGCCCGGCCAGGCAGGTCTCGATGCCCGCCCTGCAACGGTGCTACGTCGACCTTGGTCTGGACTCCGTGGTGACCTATATCCGCAGCGGCAACGTCGTCTTCGGGAGCGACGACGAGGCCGAGTCGCTGCGTGGGCGGATCGAGGAGGCGATCGAGCGCGACTTCGGGATGAAGGTGGGTGTGGTGCTGCGGACCCATGCCGAGATGGCGGACGTCGTCGCGCGTAACCCGTTCCCGCACGCCGACGCCGCCCACATCGCGGTGAGCCTGCTGTCCAACGACATACCCGCGAACCTTGCCGACCTGGTCGGCGCAGTGCCCGCGGGAGACGACGAGTACGTCGGGGACGGCCGGGAGGTCTACCTGCACCTGCCCAACGGCTTCGGACGCTCGAAGCTGGCCGCCCGGATCAGCGGCGTACGGCTGCCCATGGTGGCGACCGTCCGCAACTGGCGCACCGTGAACAAGCTCGTCGACCTGTCCGCCTGACCGTCCCGGCCGCGAGACGACGGCCATCCGGGCGCCGGTCGTGGCAGGATCGAGACATGTCCGTGCCGTCGCTGTCGGGTATGCGGCAGTCCCTTGGCCGGTCCCTCTTCGAGAGGATCGCCGGTGAGGACGGCGAGGCCAGGCGCGAACGCATCCACAGCCGGGCGGGGCCGCGCTGGTTCGACGAAGGAAGCCCGATCCGCCGGGTGCACGCGGACGCATCGATGTTCGTCGGCGGGCTCGGCGCGCTGCTGCTGCAGTCCCTGCACCCACGGGCGATGGCCGCCGTGGCCGAGCACTCGGGCTTCCGCGGTGACCCGTGGGGCAGGTTGCAGCGCACCAGCGCCTTCCTCGCCGTGACGACGTTCGGCGCCTCCGACGACGCCGAGCGCGCAGTGTCCCAGGTGCGGGCCGTTCACGAACGCGTCACGGGCGTCACCCTCGACGGGCAGCCCTACCACGCATCGGACCCACACCTGCTCGCGTGGGTGCACCTCGCGGAGGTGTACTGCTTCCTGCGGGCACACCAGCGTTACGGGGCCCGCCCGCTGGACAGGGCAGGGCGTGACGGGTATGTCGCAGACGCCGCCGTGGTCGCCGGCCGGCTCGGTGTGCAGCATCCGCCGACCGACGAGGCAGCCCTGGTGCGGCAGCTCGAAGAGTTCCGGCCCGAGCTCCGGTCCACCACGCAGAGCCGTGCGGCCGCGTGGTTCCTGCTGGTCGACCCGCCGCTGCCGTGGCCGGCACGCCCGGCGTACACGGTGCTCTCGACGGCAGCGGTCGGCCTGCTGCCACGCTGGGCACGCCTGCCGCTTCGGTTGCCGTACCTGCCGGTCACCGAGGCGACGGTTGTGCGGGCGGGTGGCGTGCTGCTGACCTCGGGGATCAGGTTCGTGATGACACCACCACCCCCGCCGGCGGCCGGGAGAGGTCCTGCGCGCTGAACACGTATCAGCTGGCCCGTGGCTGGCGCGCGATCGTGCGTTCGGCGCGACGAGCCAGCCGGTCGACGTTGGCGATGCGGTACCACCGTGCTGCCGACGCGTAGGCCAACCGGATCTCGCTGTCGCTGCTGGTCCGCTCCAGGTAGTCGGCGCGGGCGAGATGAGACTGTGCGGCCAGTAGCGGCGCCTCGAGCTTCTCCGCCACCAGTGCTGAGATCGCGGCCGACGCGGCTGCCCGGTCGTACTC
>JBOHDD010000275.1:0-14913 GCA_050699155.1 Nocardioidaceae bacterium | reverse complement strand
GGGCTGGTGCTGCTGGTCGGCGGTGGCGAGGGCGTGGTCGGGCCGCTCGGGCTGGCCTCGGCGCTCGGTGCGTCGGTGTCCTACGCCACCTACATCGTCGCTGCCCGGCGGCTCGTCGCCGGAGGCGCCGCCGGCCTGGGCGTCCTCGCGGCCATCTTCGCCGTGTCCGGCATCGCGCTGGTGCCGTTCCTGCGGCTGACCGAGCCGGGTGCGCTGTGGAGCGACGCCGGTGTGGTCACCGTCGCCTACCTCGCGGTGGTACCGACGGTCCTGGCGTACGCGTTGTTCAACGCCGGCCTGCGCGGAGTCTCGGCGAGCTCGGCCGCGACGCTCGGGCTCACCGAGCCGGTCGTCGCCGCGGGACTCGGCGTGGTGGTCCTCGGTGAAAGGCTCGGTGTGGCCGGAGCCATCGGCGCCGCGCTGGTGCTGGTCGGGTTGTTCGTGCTGGTCAGTCGGCAGCGGTGAGCGGCTTCGCCCATCCCGTGGCGGTCCGCGCGCAGCGGCGTACGCCACAATGACGGCCGTGACCGAACCAACGCCGCCGCCCTCGCCCGACCGTCCGCACCGCAGCGGGTTCGCCTGCTTCGTGGGGCGGCCGAACGTCGGCAAGTCGACCCTGACCAATGCGCTCGTCGGCAGCAAGGTCGTGATCACCTCCGCGCGTCCGCAGACCACCCGGCACCTCGTGCGGGGCATCGTCAACCGGCCCGGCGCCCAGCTGGTCCTGGTGGACACTCCCGGCCTGCACCGACCGCGGACCCTGCTGGGCGAGCGGCTCAACGACCTGGTGCGCACGACGTGGTCGGAGGTCGATGTGGTCGGGGTGTGCTTTCCGGCCGACCAGAAGGTCGGTCCCGGTGACCGGTTCCTGGTCTCGGAGCTGGCGAAGGTACGACGTACCCCCAAGATCGCGGTCGCCACCAAGGCGGACCTCGCCAGGCCGGAGCGGATGGTGGCGCACCTGGCCGCGGTAGCCGAGATGGGGCGCGAGCTCGGCGTGGAGTGGGACGAGGTGGTGCCGGTCTCGGCCACCGAGGGAAGCCAGGTCGACCTGTTGTCGGAGCTGCTGGTGGCCCGCCTCCCGGAGGGGCCACCGCTGTACCCCGACGGCGAGGTGAGCGACGAGCCCGAGGCACAGCTGGTCGCCGAGCTCATCCGGGAGGCCGCTCTGGAGGGGGTCCGCGACGAGCTCCCGCACTCGATCGCGGTCGTCGTCGAGGAGATGTCCCCACGGGAGGGGCGGCCGGGCGACCGACCGCTGCTCGACGTGTACGCCAACCTGTTCGTGGAGCGCGACAGTCAGAAGTCGATCGTGATCGGCACCGGCGGTGCCAGACTCAAGGACGTCGGTAGCCGCGCACGCAGACAGATCGAGGCGATCCTCGGCACCCCGGTCTACCTCGACCTGCGCGTCAAGCTCGCCAAGGACTGGCAGCGGGACCCCAAGCAGCTACGTCGTCTGGGCTTCTGACCCGCGGGCACTCACCCCGACGTCCTCGCCCAGCAGAACCCGCTGCGGTCGCCGCCGGACCACGCGTGCCGGCGTGGTACCTCGAAACCGTACGAGAATCCGCTGTCGGTGCCGAGGTAGTCGCGAACGCGTCCCTCGCAGCGCTCGCGCGCGCGGCCCTGGACCGTGCCTCGGCCGGGGTAGCGCTCGCCAGGTCTGCCCAGGACGAGCGTGTCGACCGCCCGCCACCGGTGCGGTTCGTCGCACGTGACGTGCTGGAACCGTTGGTGGCTGGGACTGACGGGGCTGCACCGGGCGAAGGCCGCGCTGACGTTGTCGCGGTCGAGGATCCGCCGCATCCTTCCCGGAAGCTCGGCGACCCGGGTGGGCGTGGCGTAGGCGAACAGGTCGCAGCGCACCCACCGTGCGCCGAGCGCGAACTGCCGGCTCGAGGGAAGGAAGTACGTCGAGGCGAGCATGCTCAGTGCGCGGTCGGTCCGGTCCCCACCGACGTACGGCCGCAGCCGGGATGCGCAGACACGGTCCGCGGCACGCTCGATGGCCGCGTCACCGGCCGTCGTGGCTCCACGCGTCACCCGCTTCGGGAGCCGGCCCACGTGGAACGTGACCGCCGTGTGCCGGCTGCGGCACCTGACCCGCGGGTCGTCGTTCACGATCGTGCGCAGGTCGTCGGGGCCCAGCCGCCGGCAGATGCCGGTCCTGGGTGCCGGATCCGGCGACGGCGGCGGAGCCGTCCGTCCGGCGGCCGGGTCCGCGGTCTCCGCCCGGGAGGGCGGTCCGGCGCTCGGAACCGGTGAGTCGTCCGGTCCGGTGCACGACGCCACCAGCACCGACGCGACCACGGCGACGATCCCGCCTGTGACACGGCGCACCGGGCCTCCCAGACACGACCTCAACGCCCGACCCCTTCTTCCGGCGACCTCCAGTTCCGAGGGTATGTCACGCGCCGTGAGTGGTCGTCAGCGCTGCTGGTGCAGGACCAGGTCGATCAGCTCCGCGACGGGTGGCGGCACGTCCTGCTCTTGTACCCGCACGGTCTCCCCGTCGACGTCGATGGTGAAGACGTACCGGTCGGGTTGCGAGTCGCTCGCCGCGAGCGTGTCCAGCTGCACCTCGGAGAGCAGCTCCTCGACCCGCGCGCCCTGAGTTGCCGTTGCTGTGTCGATCCGCTCCTCGACGGTGACCCCGGTGACGCCGCCGCTGCGCCGGACAGTCACCTGGTGACCCTGGTCCGGACCCTCCGGCGACGGCGCCTCCACGTCCGCGAGCTCGACCCCGACCGCCGTCCACGCGTCGCGCACCGCCTTGGCCGGTGTCGGGTCGTCGGCGAACAGCCGCTCGGCCGCCGAGACGGTGACGGCGGCGAACCGGGAGAAGTCGGCCTGGGCTCCCAGACGGGGGTCGGTGACGGTGGCGTACCAGATCGCGCCGGCCTGCTCCCAGGCGTGGCCGCCGATGGCGGTCGCCGCGAGGTAGAACGCGTGGTTCGGGATGCCGGAGTTGATGTGCACGCCGCCGTTGTCGTCCGTGGTCTCGACGTAGCCGTCCATCGTGGCCGGCTGGGGGTCCTTGCCGATCTGCGGGTCGTCGTAGGCAGTTCCGGGGGCCTTCATCGAGCGCAGCGCGTCGCCGTTGACCGCCTCGGTGAACAGGCCCTCCCCGATCAACCAGCTGGCGGTGTCAGCGGTCTCGTTGCGGGAGCGCTGCACGGTCAGCGCGGCGAAGACGTCTGAGACGCTCTCGTTGAGCGCACCGGGCTGGTTCCGATAGGCAAGGCCGGCGGTGTACTGGGTGACACCGTGGGTGAACTCGTGCGCGACCACGTCCGGCGCCTTGGTGAACCGCTGGAAGACCTTGCCGTCTCCGTCGCCGAACACCAGCTGACGACCGTCCCAGAACGCGTTGGCGTAGTCGCGCCCGTAGTGCACGGTGACGTCGAGTCGGTGGCCGGCGTCGTCGTAGGAGTCGCGGGAGTACGCCTCGTTGAACAGGGACCAGGTCGCGCCGACTCCGTCGTACGCCTCGTCGACGGCCTCGTCGCCGGTCGCGGGCTCGCCCTCGGCACGGACCGGTGTGCCGGGGAGGTCCTCGGTGTTCTCCGCGGTGTGGATGCGTCGGCGGGGTCGCTCGGCGTCGGAGTCGGTCGGGCCGGCCTGCGGCTGCAGGCGGCGCTCCCGGAAGCGGGTGTCGGTCTCCAGGGTCGATCGCGCGCGACCGGCGAGGTCGGGGTCGTCGGTCTGGTCGGCGAGTCCCTGGAGGAGGTATGGCGGGATGAAATGGCAATGACTCATGGTGACCGTCCTACCACGGCCAGCAAACGCCTCACCGTGCCGCCAGAGGTCAGTTGACCTTCCGGTCGCGGTCGCGCCAGAACGGCTCGCGCAGCTTGAACTTCTGCAGCTTGCCGGTCGCGGTGCGTGCGAGCTCCTCGCGGAACTCGACGGTTGTCGGCGCCTTGTACCGGGCGAGGTTGGCCTTGCAGTGGGCGATCAGGTCGGCCTCGTCGGCGGCCTCGCCGGGGGAGAGGACCACGAGCGCCTTGACCGTCTCACCCCACGTCTCGTCGGGTACGCCGATGACCGCCACCTCGGCGACGGCGGGATGGCTGAACAGCACGTCCTCGACCTCGATGGACGCGACGTTCTCGCCACCGGTGATGATCACGTCCTTCTTGCGGTCGCTGATCGACAGGTAGCCGTCCGCGCCGATGGTGCCACCGTCACCGGTGTGGAACCAGCCGTCGGCGAGCGTCCTCGCGGTCTCCTCCGGCTGCTGCCAGTAGGCCTCGAGCACGACGTTCGACCGAGCCAGCACCTCACCCGAGTCCGAGGTGCGCAGCGTGACCCCGAGTGCGGGGGCACCTGCCCGCACCAGCTTCTCTGCGCGCTCCTCGCTGCTGAGCGTGTCCCACTCCTGTCGTACCCGGTTGATGGTCAGCAGCGGCGACGTCTCGGTCAGCCCGTAGATCTGGATGAACTCCCAGCCGAGCTCGGACTCGACGCGGGCAACGGTCTGGGTCGGGGGCGGAGCACCGGCGACGATGATGCGTACCCGACCCTGGCCGGGGATCGCGCCGTCCCACTCCTCCGCCGCCGCGAGCACCGCGTTGACCACCGCGGGTGCTGCGCACATCACCGTGACGCCGTGCTCGTCGACCCGGCGCAGGATCTCGGCTCCGTCGATCGCCCGCAGGACGATGTGCTTGGCACCGACTCCCGTCATGCCGAACGGCATACCCCAGCCGTTGGCGTGGAACATCGGGAGGGTGTGCAGGTACACGTCGCGGTCGGAGGCGCCCGCGTGCAACGCGAACGTGGTGGCGTTGACCCAGGTGTTGCGGTGGGTGATCTGCACGCCCTTGGGCCTCGCGGTGGTGCCGCTGGTGTAGTTGATCGTGGCGGTGGCGTTCTCGTCGGCCTCCCACGGACGCGGCTCCACACCGAACCGGTACAGCACGTCGTCCGACTCCGCGCCAAGCGTGATGCGATGCTTGCACGGCACCTCGGAGAGTCGGTCCTCGAGCTCCGGGTCGACCAGGAGAACGCTCGCGCCGGAGTGCTCGACGATGTAGGCCACCTCGTCGGTGCTCAGCCGGAAGTTGACCGGCACCAGCACCCGGCCGTAGCCACAGACCCCGAAGAACGCCGTGAGCAGCCGGGCACTGTTGTGCGACACGATCGCGACCCGTTCACCCGGGCCGACTCCCAGCTCGTCCAACGCCGCGGCCTGGGCGCGGGCCAGCTCGTGCAGGCGCGCGTACGTCAGTCCCTCGAGCGGGGCCGCGGGCTGGTCGGGCTCGTCGACGACGCCGACGCGGTCGCCGTACACGGTGGCCGCCCGGTCGAGGAAGTCTCCGGCGCCGAAGGGAACGAACATCCTGGCCTCCTGAGTCTTGGTGGCGGTGCCGCCGGAGACCGGCGGCCTCCGGCGATCCTCTCACCAGCTTCACTCCGACGGCAGTGAGCGTTCCCTCAGACGTGCTTCTGGAACATCACCTCGCGGCCGACGACCACGCACCCGATGGCGTCGTTGACCGCGATCATGTGGGTGTTCGACTCCTGGTTCCAGGTGTCGACCTCGCTCAACTGGGGCTCCTCGGCGCGTAGCCACTCGAGCATCTCGAGCTTGAGCCGCAGGCCAAGGAGATGACCGCGATGCTCCCGGAGCACGCTGGTGTCGTGCTGCTCACCCAGGTGTGGCCGGCGACCGTCGACGGCGACCACCGAGTGCCCGGCGGGGGAGCCGTCGAGGAGGCTGCGCGCGATCACCCGGTGGATCCGCTGCTGCTGTGCGGCCTGTGCGGCGTCGTAGCGACGGAGCCGGTCGATGGTGAAGTTGTCGTCCTCCAGCTCGAGGTCGTCCAAGGGGGCGTCGTTGATCGCCTCGACCGTGTGCAGCATCGGCTCGAGCATGTCCTCCGGCAGCGGGCCGGTCAGTCGCACGGTCTCGTAAGCGGTCGAGGCAGACCTCGCCTGTGCGAGCAGGTCGATGTCCGACTGCCGCGGCAGCTCCTGGGTGTAGAGACGCCGCTGTGCTGCGATCGACGCCTGCTCGAAGCCGTGGTCCTTCAGGAAGACCACTCCCGTCGTACCGTGCCACGCGCCGGTCATCAGCAGGCCGCGGCCGACCTCCGTGGAGACCGCGACCACGGCCTCGAGCAGCGCGCTGCCGATGCCGCGACGCCGGACCTCGGGGTCGACGTTGATCCGGAACCAGACCAGGTCGAGGTTCTCCTGCGCGGGCAGGTCCACCTCGGCGCCGCCGAGCAGCCGGCCGTCGGCGTCGTGGGCCAGGATCACCCGGTCGGTGCCTTCGCCGTCCCAGCCGTGCACGAGCCGGCCGCGCAGGATCTCGCCCGTCTCGACGTGGAAGTGTGGTGCGTCCGACGCCGCTGCGTGGGCGTTCACCTCGGCCAGGTCGCCGGCGGTCGCGAGGTCGAGCGCGGCCGGCCGGACCGAGGAGATCTGCATCTCACCAGTCGAACACTCTCGCGGGGCTTGTGCCACCGAGTTTCGCTGCTGCTACCGTGGGCACCTCATGCGGTACGCACGACTCCTCCTTCGCTGCCGCGGCGAGGTTCTCTAAGAGCCGGTCCCCTCGCCGCGGAGTTCGTCGATGTCCGGCGACGCCGACGTAGACACAGCGAGGAACCACGATGGCCATCCAGCCACAGCAACCCAGCGGTATGCCGATCCATCGCTACCGCCCGTACACCCCCGTAGACATTCCCGACCGCACCTGGCCCCACCAGCGGATCACCGCGGCGCCCCGGTGGCTGTCCACCGACCTGCGCGACGGGAACCAGGCCCTGATCGACCCGATGACTCCGGCCCGCAAGAGGCGGATGTTCGAGCTGCTCGCGAACATGGGGTACAAGGAGATAGAGGTCGGCTTCCCGTCCGCCAGCCAGACCGACTTCGACTTCGTCCGCGAGCTGATCGACGAGGACGTCATCCCCGACGACGTCACCATCTCCGTGCTGACGCAGGCGCGCGAGGACCTCATCGAACGGACGGTCCAGTCGATCGTCGGCGCACGGCTGGCCAACGTGCATCTCTACAACGCGACTGCGCCGCTGTTCCGCCGGGTGGTCTTCGGGGTCGACCGGGACGAGTGCCGGGCGATCGCCGTCCGCGGGACCGAGATGGTGATGAAGTACGCCGAGGAGCTCCTCGACGAAACCGACTTCGGGTACCAGTACTCACCGGAGATCTTTACCGGCACCGAGCTCGACTTCGCCGTGGACGTGTGCGAGGCGGTCTCCGACGTGTGGGGGCCCGGCCCTGGCCGGGAGATCATCCTGAACCTGCCGGCGACGGTGGAGATGTCCACCCCCAACGTGTACGCCGACCAGATCGAGTGGTTCTCCCGCCAGCTGACTAGGCGCGAGCACTCGGTCGTGTCGCTGCACCCGCACAACGACCGGGGCACCGCCGTCGCCGCGACCGAGCTGGCGATGATGGCCGGTGCCGACCGGGTGGAGGGCTGCCTGTTCGGGCACGGTGAGCGCACCGGCAACGTCTGCCTGGTCACGCTGGGGATGAACCTGTTCAGCCAGGGCGTCGACCCGATGATCGACTTCGGCGACATCGACGAGATCCGCCGTACCGTCGAGTGGTGCACGCAGCTGCCGGTGCCGCCGCGGCACCCGTACGCCGGTGACCTGGTCTACACGGCGTTCTCCGGGTCTCACCAGGACGCCATCAAGAAGGGGCTCGAGGCACTCGACCGGGATGCGGCGGCTGCCGGCGTACCCGTGGAGGACTACCCGTGGGAGGCGCCGTACCTCCCGATCGACCCCAAAGACGTCGGTCGCAGCTACGAGGCGGTCATCCGGGTCAACAGCCAGTCGGGCAAGGGCGGGATCGCCTACGTGATCAAGGCAGAGCACAAACTCGACCTGCCCCGCCGGCTGCAGATCGAGTTCAGCCGGGTGGTGCAGGACCACACCGACAGCGAGGGCGGCGAGATGTCCTCGGAGACGATCTGGCAGTTCTTCCGCAACGAGTACCTCGACCGCCGTACCCCGCTCGCCCTCAACTCCGTGCACACCTCCTCGGCTGCCGGTGAGCGCGACGCGCTGACGGTGAACGTGTACGTCGACGGGGAGCAGCGGTCGCTTCAGGGTGAGGGCAACGGGCCGATCGCGGCGTTCGTGAGTGCGATCAACGGCATCGGGTTCGACGTCCGTGTCCTCGACTACCACGAGCACGCGTTGTCCTCTGGTGGGGACGCGATCGCCGCCGCCTATGTGGAGTGCGCGGTCGGTGACAAGGTGCTCTGGGGCGTCGGGTTGGACGCGAACATCGTCACCGCGTCGCTGCAGGCGGTCATCTCCGCCGTCAACCGCGCGATCTGACCGCCCCGACGTACGTCGCGGGGGTCCCCCGCACCGAACCTATCGGTACAGGGGACCCCCGCGACGGAAAAGCAGCGGTGGTGGCTGGGTCAGCCGGCGTCGCCTTCGGGCTGGATGCCGAGCGTGAACTGCACGCCCCCGGACTCGTCGACCTGGGCGTCGAGCACCTTGTCGTCGAGGGTCTCGGCCGCGGTCTCCTCGAGGAACACCCGGGCGCCCTGGTCCTCCACGACCTGGTCGCCGGGCTCGGGCGTGGTCGCGGTGGTCAGCGCGAGCTCGGCGTTCTCCGCGCCCTGCTGGACGATCCGGAGGCCAGTGCCCTCGGGCTGGTCCTCGCTTCCGGTGATGTTCTTGATGACTGTGGTGGCGTTCTCAGTGAGGGTGAGCACGATGCTCCTCCCGGTTCGAAGTCAGGTCTAGCGCTCCCTGCCCAGTGAGCGCTCCCTCAAACGTAACGACCCGGTCAAACGCGGAGACCCGACGAGTTACCAGTCCGTAACTTGTCGAAGGACGCGTCGTTGGCCCTGGTGACGGTCCTCTGAGCAAGGGAGTCCCACGTGCGTCGCGTCCTCGCCGCCACCGCCCTGTCCGCTGCCGTGCTGACTGTCGTCTCGGGCGTGAGCCCCTCCGCGACGGGTGCGACCAGCACACCGGACCCCTACGGGCAGGTCCGCAGCATCCTCCCGCCCGGACAGTCCGGCACGATCACCGCCGCCGACCTGGCCACGGTGATGGCCGGTGACCCGACCGGCCGCGTCGCCGTCGAGGGCGAGAACGCGCCGAAGAACTTCGCAGACCAACTGGAGATGTACGACGCCCTGAACCGCGTCGACCCTGATGCCCTCCGGACACAGGACGTGGGCGACTTCTACAAGGATGCCGACTTCACACCGGACCAGGTCGTGCGCAGCGCACAACCACGTACGGGCGTGCGCATCCGGTGGGACGAGTTCGGGGTGCCGTATGTCCACGGTGAGACGCTGTCCGACACCGCCTTCGGGGCGGGGTACGCCGCCACCAGGGACCGAATGTTCCTGATGGACGTGCTCCGCCACGCGGGTCGGGCCAGACTCGCCGAGTTCGCCGGGGCCACCGAGTCCAACCTGGCCATGGACCAGGCGCAGCTGCGCTCCGGTTTCTACACCGAGGCAGAGGCGCAGGCGCAGATCGGCAACGCGGCGGAGCGCTTCGGTGAGATCGGACGCAAGGGCGCCCGGGCCGCAGACGCCTACATCGCCGGAATCAACGCCGCGCAGGAGGAGATGTGCCCCACTGTGGCCGCGCCGACATGCCCGGTCGAGTACGCCGCACTGCAGAAGCAGCCGGCGGACTGGACCCGCGCCGACGTCACCTACACCGCGTCGCTGGTCGGCGGCATCTTCGGCAAGGGGGGCGGCCACGAGCTCGCCAACGCGATGTGGCTGCAGAGGCTCCAGGCCAGGTTCGGCCCGGACGAGGGTCGGCGCATCTACGACGACCTGCGGGAGAAGAACGACGCCGAGGCGCCGACCACGTCGAGCCTGCGGACGCCGTACGGCGGCGGTGGCGTCGACGAGGAACGGCCCGGCGTCGCGCTCCCCGATCTCGACGGGCCGACCGCGCCGGGCACCGGCGATCGAGTCTCGGGAGGCGGTGTCGACGGCCTCAGCAGCGGCATCGAGCAGCTGCGCAGTCCCGGTGAGCCCGAGCGCCGGATCAGCATCCGTCTGCCAGAGGGCTCGATCGACCTGCCGCTGGTCTCCCACGGGATGAGCAATGCGCTCCTGGTCGGTGCAGACTCGACAGAGCACGGACACCCCATAGCGGTGTTCGGCCCGCAAACGGGGTACTTCACCCCGCAGCTGCTCACCGAGCAGGTCCTCGTTGGGCCAGGCATCAAGGCGCGTGGTGTCTCGTTCGCCGGCACCAACCTGATCGTCCAGCTCGGACGAGGCGTGGACTACGCGTGGTCGGCGACGTCGGCAAGCAACGACAACGTCGACACGGTGGTCGAGCCGTTGTGCGACCCCGACGGCAGCCGACCGACCGTCGAGTCCCGGCACTATCTGCGCGACGGCAGATGCGTGCCGATGCAGCGCTACGTGCACACCGAGAACACCACGCCGAACCTGACAGCACCGGGCCTGCCCGAGAAGCACGAGTTCCTGGTGCTGCGGACCCACCACGGCATCGTCCAGACCCGTACCACCGTCGACGGCCGGCCGGTCGCGATCGCCCTGCAGCGCAGCACGTACTTCCGCGAGGTCGACTCGGTGATGGGCTTCGCCCGGCTGAACGACCCGGGGTTCGTCAACGACGCGGACAGCTTCGAGGACGCCGTGAGCTCGATCGACTACACCTTCAACTGGTTCTACGCCGACGACCAGAACATCGCCTACTTCTCCTCCGGCCGGGTTCCCGTTCGCGACCCCGAGGTCGACTTCGACCTGCCGCGCTGGGGCGACTCGACGTACGACTGGCAGGGGTGGCTGCCCCAGGAGCGCCACCCGCAGCAGGTCAACCCGCCCAGCGGGCACCTGGTGAGCTGGAACAACAAGACCGCGCCCGGGTTCTCGGCCGCCGACGGTGTGTACGGCTACGGCCCGGTCTACCGGAGTCTGGCGCTGTCCGACCGGGTCGAGGCGGCGACCGTGGGCGACCGCAGGGTGAGCGTCAGCGACGTGGCCGGGATCGTCCAGGACGCCGCGACGGTGGACTCCCGGGCGCGTCACACCCTGCCGCTCCTGCTGGACGTGATCGGTGACGACCCACGGACGTCGGCGGCCCGGGCCCTGCTGCGCGACTGGCTCGCCGACGGTGCCCACCGCGTCGACCGCGACCGCGACGGCAGCTACGCCCACGAGCAGGCGATCGCGCTGTTCGACGCGTGGTGGCAGGACGGCGAGGAGTCCGTCGCGTACGACGTCCTCTCGGCTCGGCTGGGTGATGACCTCGTGCGTCGGCTCCCGGAGGGTCTCGACGACCACCCGCGCCACGGCCTCGGGTCGGCGTGGAACAACGTCGGCTGGTACGGCTACCTGTCCAAGGACCTGCGGCAGGTGCTGGGTCGTGCGGTCGCGAGCCCGTACTCCACCGGCTACTGCGGCGGGGGTGACCTCTCCGCGTGCCGTACACAGCTGCGTACGTCGCTGCGCGAGGCCGCCGAGCGGGTGACCGACGAGCAGGGCGTGTCGTCGGTAGTTGAACTTTCCTACGACAAGAGCGCGGACTACATTCGAAGTACGACGGCGGGCACGGTCGGAGTGCGGCCGATCGACTGGCAGAACCGTCCGACGTTCCAGCAGGTGGTGAGCTTCCTGCGGCACCGCCCACGGTGAGGTGGACATGAGCGGTCTGATGTCGGCGCGGGTCGGTCAGTACTTCGTCGGCGAGCACCGGTTGGAGTACACCGAGTACTCCTCCGGGCGTCGCACCGTGGTGCTGCTGCACGGCCAGCTGATGCCGCGCACGATGCACGACCCGCTGGCGCGCACACTGGCGGCCGAGGGCTACCGGGTCGTCACCCTGGACCTGCTGGGCCACGGTCGCAGTGACAGGCCGGCCGACGCGGGTCTGTACTCGATGGCGGCGTTCGCGTCCCAGGTGGTGGCCCTGCTGGACCATCTCGAGGTCGACTCGGCGGTCGTGGGCGGCACGTCCCTGGGCGCCAACGTGAGCCTGGAGGTCGCCGTCGCCCACCCCGAGCGGGTGCGTGGGCTGCTGCTGGAGATGCCGGTGCTCGACAACGCGCTCGAGGCCGGCCTGATCGTGTTCGCTCCGTTGATGTTCGCGGCGCGTTACGTCCCGCTGTCGGTGTACGCCGTGGGTGCGGCGGCGCGCCTGGTCCCGCGAGCCCGGGTGCCACTGTGGGCGGAGGTCCTTCTCGACACCGTCGCGCAGCGTCCGGCGGCGATGGAGGCCACCATCAAGGGGATCTTCTTCGGCCGGATCGCGCCCTGCCGCGAGCAGCGTCGCGGTATCCAGGTCCCCGCCCTGGTGATCGGCCACCCCTACGACCCGATCCATCCCGCGGCCGACGCGGCGATGCTGGCCGGCGAGATGCCGCGCGCCCGGTTCGTGCCCGCGCAGTCGGTCCTGGAGTGGCACCGGAGGCCTGAGCGGATCAACGACGAGGTGCTGAGGTTCCTGTCCGGTTGCTGGATACCGCGACGGAGCCGACAGACCCGACGTACCTCCTGAGCATCCCGGGCCGGGTGCGAGACAATGGCGCTGTGGGTCTCTACCGAGACGAGGCCGTCGTGCTCCGAACCCAGAAGCTGGGTGAGGCCGACCGTATCGTCGCCCTGCTGACACGTCGGCACGGCCGCGTCCGGGCCGTCGCGAAGGGGGTACGCCGTACCTCGTCGCGGTTCGGCGCGAGACTCGAGCCGTTCATGCACGTCGACCTGCAGCTCGCCGAGGGACGGTCGCTCGACGTCGTGACCCAGGTCGAGACGCTGTCGCCGTTCGGCGAGCGGATCTCCTCCGACTACGGCCTCTACACGTCCGGGACCGCGATGCTCGAGACCGCCGAGCGCCTGGTGACGGAGGAGCACGAACCGTCGGTTCAGCAGTACCTGCTGCTCGTCGGTGGGCTAAGGGTGCTCTCCGCGAGGGAACGTGACCCGGGGCTGGTGCTGGACTCGTTCCTGCTGCGGTCCCTCGCGGTCGCCGGCTATGCGCCGTCGTTCTCCGCCTGCGCCCGCTGCGGAGAGCCGGGCCCGCATCGCAGCTTCAGCCCCGCGGCCGGCGGGATCCTGTGTCCGGCCTGCCGCTTCCAGGGCACGGCGAGCCCGGCCGACGAGACCGTCGTCCTGCTCGCCGCCCTGCTCGAGGGCGACTGGGCCGTCGCCGAGCGGTCTGTCCCACGACACCGCCGGGAGGCCAGCGGTCTGGTGGCGGCCTATCTCCAGTGGCACATCGAGCGTGGCCTGCGGTCGCTGCCGCACGTCGACCGCACGCCCGTCACTCCTCCTCGGTGACACTGTCGATGCTGCGGTTGAACCGGTCGAGCAGGTCGGCGAACCTGCGCACGTCGTCCTGGCTCCAGTCGGTCAGGACACGCAGCAGCTGTCCGCGTCGGTGGCTCCGGGTCGCCTGCACGGCGTCCAACCCCGAGTCGGTCAGCGCGAGCAGGCTGACCCGGCGGTCGGTCGGGTCGGTGCTGCGCTCGGCCAGGCCGGCGCGTTCCAGCGACTGGACCTGCCGGGTGATGGTCGACGGGTCGAGCTGGAACACCGAGGCGAGGGCGCCGAGCCGCTGCGGTCCCTCGTCGTCGAGGCGGCACAGGATCGCGTACGCCGACCGTTCGAGCTCGACGTCTGCATGGCTGCCCATCATGTGCACACGCTGTGCCCGCCGGAACAGCATGGTCAGCTGCTGTTCGATCCGCTGCTGCGGGTCGCCCATGTCTCCTCCAGGGGAAGGGTCGTCGGCAGACCCTGTGCCAGTAGGCCGAGCGTAGAGGATGCCATCCCGCACGCGGGTCCGCACGTCCGACACAATGAGGTCGTGCCCCGTGAGCGTGTGCCTGGAAGGAGCGCTGTGCGCCGTCGCCGGACCCGTGACCGTGTGGGCGAGGTCCGGGCGCCGAGTCCGCACCCGTCCGGAGCACGCGCGCCGCGGTTGCCGCAGGAGCTCGTCCCCGGACACGTCGCCATCGTGATGGACGGCAACGGCCGGTGGGCGAACGAGCGCGGGCTTCCGCGCACGAAGGGCCACGAGATGGGCGAGGCCGCGCTGTTCGACGTCGTCGAGGGCGCTGTCGAGATCGGTGTCCGGCACCTGTCGGCGTACGCCTTCTCCACCGAGAACTGGAAGCGGTCGCCGGACGAGGTGCGCTTCCTGATGGGGTTCAACCGAGACGTCATCCGGCGCAGACGCGACGACATGCATGCGCTCGGCGTGCGAGTGCGCTGGGCGGGTCGACGTCCCCGGCTGTGGCCCAGTGTGATCAGGGAGCTGGAGATCGCCGAGGAGCTCACGCGGGACAACGACGTACTCACGCTCAACATGTGTGTCAACTACGGAGGTCGCGCGGAGGTCGCCGACGCCGCCGCAGCGCTCGCGCGCGATGTGGCGAGCGGCCGGGTCAACGCGAACCGCGTCGACGAGAAGGTGTTCGCGCGCTATCTCGACGAGCCGGACATGCCCGACGTCGACCTCTTCTGGCGTACGTCGGGTGAGCAGCGCACCTCGAACTTCCTGCTGTGGCAGTCGGCGTACGCCGAGCTGGTGTTCACTGACGTGCTCTGGCCGCAGGTCGACCGTCGCAGTCTCTGGGAGGCCATCGAGATCTACGCGCGTCGTGACCGCCGCTACGGCGGGGCGCTCGACATCCAGCCCTGAACCGGCGGGGCCGCCGGACCCTGGCTCACGCCTGGTGGCAGTCCTGACAGCTGCCGAAGATCTCCAGTGTGTGGCTGATGTCGGCGTACCCGTGCTCGGCGGCCACCCGGTCGGCCCAGCGCTCCACCGTCGGACCGGCCACCTCGACCGTGCGCCCGCAGTCGCGGCACACCAGGTGGTGGTGGTGGCCGTCGCTGCAGCGTCGGTACAACGCCTCGCCGTCGTCGTTGCGGAGCAGGTCGACCTCGCCCGACTC
>JBOHDD010000274.1:0-1871 GCA_050699155.1 Nocardioidaceae bacterium | reverse complement strand
GTCGCCGTCTCGCGGGCGACCCCACGCACCGACAGCGCATAGGCCCGGTCGGGGTTGATCTCGAACTCGATGACGTCGTCCCGCAGGTGCAGCAGGCCGGCCGCGTCCTCGCCGGGCTCACCCTCGTCGGTGCCGAGCACGATGATCCCCTCGTGGTCGTCACCGAGACCGAGCTCACGCGCGGAGCAGATCATCCCGTCGGAGACGTGACCGTAGGTCTTGCGGGCGGAGATCTCGAAGCCACCCGCGAGCACGGCACCGGGCAGCGCCACCACCACGAGGTCGCCCACCTCGAAGTTGTGCGCGCCGCAGACGATGCCGCGCGGCTCACCGTCGGCGTTGTGCGCACCGACGTCGACCTGACACCAGCGCACCGTCTTGCCGTTGCTGTGCGTCTCGTCCTCGAACTGCTGCACCCGCCCGACGACCAACGGGCCGGTGACATCGGCACCCGGAGACTCCAGGGCCTCCAGCTTGAGGCCGAGCGCCGTCAGCCGTCCGGCCAGCTCCGCGACCGGGACACCGCTCGGCAGCCGCACGTGGTCGCGCAGCCAGGACAGGGGGACACGCATCAGATCTCCATTCCGAACGGCAGGGCGAAGCGCACGTCGCCCTCGACCAGGTCACGCATGTCGGCGATACCGTGGCGGAACATCAGGGTGCGCTCAAGCCCCATCCCGAAGGCGAAGCCGGAGTACCGCTCCGGGTCCACGCCGCAGGCGACCAGCACCCGCGGGTTGACCACTCCGCAGCCACCCCACTCGATCCAGCCCTCGCCGCGGCACGTGCGGCAGCTCTCGACCGCCGGACGCGTGTTGCGGCAGACGAAGCAGACCAGGTCGACCTCGGCGCTGGGCTCGGTGAACGGGAAGTACGACGGACGGAAGCGGGTGCTGATGCCCTCTCCGAACATCGCGGCGGCGAAGTGGTCCAGGGTGCCCTTGAGGTGAGCCATCGACAGCCCCTCGTCGACGGCCAGCCCCTCGACCTGGTGGAAGACCGGCGTGTGGGTGGCGTCGAGCTCGTCGGTGCGGAAGGTCCGTCCCGGGCAGATGACGTAGATCGGCGGCTCCCGCTCCAGCATGGTGCGCGCCTGCACCGGTGAGGTGTGCGTCCGCAGCACCAGGCCACTGTTGGCCGGCTCGATCCAGAAGGTGTCCTGCATCGTCCGGGCGGGATGGTCCGGGCCCAGGTTCAGCGCGTCGAAGTTCAGCCACTCGGCCTCGAGCTCGGGCCCCTCGGCCACCTCCCAGCCCATCGCCACGAACACGTCGGCGATCCGCTCCGCGATGGTGGTCAGGGGATGTCGCGCACCCTGCGGGTCGCGGTCTGAGGGCAGCGTGACGTCGACGGCCTCCTCGGTGAGGATCCGACGCTCCTGCTCGGCCTCGAGCTCCTCCGACCTGGCAGCAAGCGCCAACCGTATTTCGGTCCGAGCGGAGCCAACGCGGATGCCCGCCTCCTTGCGCGCCTGGGGTGGCAGGGCGCCGATCTCGCGGTTGGCCAGCCCGAGACGCGAGCGGTCGCCCGCATGATCCAGACGCACCTGCTTCAGCTCGTCCAGGTCGCCGGCTGCCCTGATCGCCTCCAGCGCGGCGGCACGCATCTTCTCGATCTCGTCCGGATGCAGCGGCGTGACCTCGACAGGGTCGTACTCGGAGTTGGGGCCGGACATGGCTTCCCTTCGGCGAGGAGTGCAGGTGTCACACGGACGGTGGAGAGTCTAGAAAGCCCGCGTGCGGCCGCGCGAACCGGTTAGTCCAGTGCGGCCGGCTGGCCGACCGGCAGGCTGATCCGCAGCCGGGCTCCGCCGGACTCCGCCGACTCCACCCTGACCGAGCCACCGTGTGCCTCGACGAGCCCACGGACGA